>JAJRRJ010000129.1 GCA_024279575.1 Alphaproteobacteria bacterium
CAAACAACATACACAACCGGATTTGGTGTTGATGTGGATATTAATAAAAATCTGGCACTCAATCTGGATTATCTTTATACGTGGGCCGAGATATTGCCTTCAGTTGCAGACCCTGAATACCAGCACGCTGCAACGATCGGTATCAGGTATTCTCGTTAGAGGCGACGATCTGTAATTCCTCCATAAAGGCATGGGAAATGTCTTTTCTATCTAAAGCAAAGACGATATTTGCAGTTAGAAAACCTATTTTTGATCCGCAGTCAAACGCACGTCCGTTATATTTGACGCCGGTAAATTTCTGTTGTTCCATCAGTTTTTGCATGGCGTCGGTAATTTGAATTTCTCCGCCTGCGCCCTTTGGTTGATTTTCAATCAGGCCAAATATCTCTGGTTGCAAAATATAGCGCCCTGAAATTATCAGATTGGAGGGGGCGTCTTCGGGACGTGGTTTTTCAACCATTTTTGTGATTTCAAATCCGGTGTCAGGGCCAGTGCCTCGGCCCACAACCCCGTAAGAGGAAATGCCAGCGGGGTCGGTTTCCTCTACGGCGATTACATTGTTGCCCGTCTTTTGGTAGGCATCTATCATTTGAGAAAGCACCCCGGGATCTGACTTGATCAACATATCGGGCAATAGCAGCGCAAAAGGCTCGTTGCCAACGATATCGCGTGCGCACCACACGGCATGCCCCAGCCCTAATGGTTCTTGTTGACGGGTAAAGCTGGTTTGGCCGGGTTTTGGCAAATCGTCCTGAAGGCTTTTTAACGCTTCAAGTTTCCCCCTGGCTTTCAAAGTTGATTCCAATTCAAACTGACGATCAAAATGGTCTTCAATTACGCCCTTGTTGCGGCCAGTGATAAAGACGAAATGTTCGATTCCGGCTTCCTTTGCTTCGTCCACCGCATACTGAATGAGGGGGCGATCAACCACAGGCAACATTTCTTTGGGCATGGCTTTGGTCGCAGGTAAAAAGCGGGTGCCTAAACCGGCAACGGGGAAAACGGCAATTCTGACTTTTTTTGGCACTTTATTTCACCTGATTTGATGTCTATTTTTGGTTTTATAAACGGTCCATAAGTTTTCAGGCGCTATATTCTCACAAAAAATAAAAACGGAGAGTTAAAATGGCAACTTTGGTCACCGGAGGGGCGGGATATATAGGATCGCACATGGTGTTGCGATTGCTCGATGGGGGGCGCGATACTGTGGTGATCGATAACCTAAGCACCGGGTTTGACTGGGCTGTTGATCATCGGGCGCGCTTTGTTCATGGGGACGTGGGGCATGTCGAGCTGGTTTCAGATATTATTTCCTCACACAAAATTGATGAGATTGTTCATTTTGCCGGGTCAATTATTGTGCCTGAGTCGGTTGAAAAACCACTCATGTATTATGAAAACAACACATGTGCTTCTCGAAATTTGTTGGATGCAGCTGTTAAGGGGGGGGTAAAAAGGTTTGTTTTCTCTTCGACGGCTGCGGTTTATGGGATGATTGGTTTAGAGCCTGTGACAGAGGATGCTGCACTGGTTCCCATGTCCCCTTATGGGCGTTCCAAATTGATGACGGAGTGGATGCTGGCCGATACAGCGGCAGCTTATGACATAAATTATGGAGTTTTGCGCTATTTCAATGTGGCGGGTGCAGACTTGAAAGGGCGAACCGGACAATCTTCAGCCCTTGCGACCCATCTAATTAAGGTAGCAACGCAAACCGCATTGGGTATGCGTGAACATATGGATATGTTTGGAACCGATTATGATACGCCGGATGGAACCTGTGTGCGTGACTATATTCATGTAAGTGATCTTGTTGATGCGCATGCTTTGTTGCTTGATTACCTTAAAACCAACAAAAAAAATGCCACTATGAATTGCGGTTACGGGCAGGGGTATTCTGTTCGTGAGGTGATTGATGTGGTCAAACAGGTGTCGGGGGGGGATTTCAGGGTAAATGAAGTGCCCCGGCGGGCCGGGGATCCAGATTCAATTGTCGCCAGTTCTGAAAAAATTCGTGCTGAACTGGGCTGGAAACCTAAACTGGATGACTTACGCGGTATTGTGAAAAGTGCATTTGACTGGGAAGATACCTTGCGTACTCGCAATCGATAGGAAAGTAAAAAAATGGTGCAAATAAAAGCTGCCCGAAGTTGGTACATCCGGGTTTTGTATGGTGCACTTATTTATGCCCTGAGTGCAGGTGTAGCAATTTCCCAACCCATCGGCACTTTTGCACAATTTATTGCAGCCTTTGAATCCAAGGCGCGTCAAAATGGAATTTCAAGCGCAATTTACGGACAGGCAATGGGGTCAGTTCAAAATGATACGTCCATTGCACGCCGGATTTCGGGCCAACCTGAGTTTACCACCCCCATATGGGAGTATATTGAGCGGCGCGTTTCGAGCGGACGGATTTCGCGGGGCAAGTTGGCGCTTGCACGCAATCAGGCGCTTTTTGATGCTATTGGCCGGCGTTACGGGGTTGATCCGTTTGTGCTTGGTGCAATCTGGGGGATTGAAACCGACTATGGGGCGGTTCTTTCAAATTCAAGCCTTATTAAACCGATTTTACCCTCTCTGGCGTCACTGGTATATCAGCGAAGGGGCAGAGTCGCCCTGGATGAGGCGGAGTTGATTGCGGCGTTACAGCTGGTGCAGGCCGGGCATTTGCCCCATACGCTTGTGGGGTCATGGGCTGGTGCCATGGGGCATTTACAGGTCAATTCAAGCATATTGCTCTCAAGGGGAGCTGATGGGAATGGAGATGGAAAAGTGGATGTGCATAATTCACTTGCCGATGCTCTGGCCACCAGTGCGGCGTTGCTCAATTCCTTTGGGTACAAAAGTGGAGTGGACTGGGGGTTTGAAATCACATTGCCCGCAGGCTTTGATTATAGCGTTGCCAGTCGTACGCAAATGAAGCCAATTGAGTTTTTTGCCAATCGTGGTGTCAGGCGTGTTTCAGGACGGGAATTTTCCAACTTGAATCAGGATGTATTTTTATATCTTCCCGCCGGGAAAGATGGCCCTAAATTTTTGATGACGCCTAATTATCTGGTGTTAAAGTCTTACAATTTCAGCGACTCTTATGCGCTGGCTGTGGCCCACCTTACGGATCGCCTCAAGGGGGCGGGGCGTTTTGTAAGTCCCTGGCCAATCCAGACGAAGTTTCCAAATCTTGCTCAACGGATTGCCATTCAAAACCGGTTGGCACAATTGGGATTTTATCAAGGGGAAGTTGACGGACGAATTGGCCCGATCACTCAAGAGGCCTATAAGCAATATCAACTTTCCAATGGCATTTTGGCGGATGGATTTATTACCCTTGAAACATTTTATCAACTTGGGGGTTAGGGAGTTGAACCGGTTCAAACAACCTGTCATTTTGTCGATACGTTTGATACTGAATCAGTTAGTAATCCGAAAGAGAAACCAATGGGCCGGTTAGGCGCTTTGCTTATAATTGTGATATGTGCTTTTTCGTTGAGCACAACTTTATCGGTAGCACAGGGGGATGGTTATCCCCAGAGAATTGAAGTTGCACAACAGCGTACTTTATTTGATCTTTTGTTTGGCCCCAGACAAGTTACTCCCCCTCCTGCAACTACGCGGCAGACGCCTACGCGACGCACCACATCCCCCACACCTCAGCGTGCGATCGTTGCAGCAGCTCCAGTGGTGGAAAAAGAACAAGGGGCCACCCGTTTGGCTGTGTTTGGCGATTCGCTGGCCATTGATCTGGCAAAGGCGTTTGAAAGGGCGTTTGCCGATGACCCAACTTTGCTTATTCTTAGTAAAGGGGTGGGGTCGTCAGGCTTTGTACGAGATGATTTTTACGATTGGGGGAATGCCCTTAAAGAAGAAATTTCAGCGGATAGTTTTGATATTGCTGTGATAATTATCGGGGTGAATGACAAACAGGCAATTGGCCGGGTTCGTCCACTTTCCGACGAGTGGAAAGTTCTCTATCTGGAACGACTCAATAGTTTTTTAGACCAGCTGCGCGCTGCAAATAAGCCGGTAATCTGGATCGGTTTGCCGCCCATGCGTGCCAATTCCTATTCAAATTCAGTGAGTGAAATCAGTTCCCTTCACCGTCTTGCCAGCATTGCTGCGGGCGTTGAGTTTGTCGATATTTATGAACGGTTTGTGGATGAAAATGGCCGGTATTCCAGCCGGGGGCCTAATTTGAATGGTGAAGATGCGTTGATGCGTAAAGGTGATGGCATTCATTTTTCATCTGCGGGATCGGACAAGGTGGTGTTTTTTGCCCAGCAGGCTTTGCGTTTGTTTTATCGGGGTGGTTCGTTGAACCTGAATATTTCAGATCCTTTAGAGGGAACTGATGCGGTGGCGATGGTGCGTTTGCCTTTTCAGGGCAATGGTCATTTCCGCCTGCTTGAAGTTGCAGGTGCTGTCATTGCGCTTTCAAGCGAGCCAGCGCGGGCCGCAGAGCTTGTCGTGAGGGAACAGGCTGCACATTCGGATCCGTTTGATGCGGATCAGCTGATGCTGGCCCCTATCGGGCGCGCGGATGACTTTGGTGTGGGGGTTGACCGTGCTGGGGATGAAACTGTTGGGCCTGAGGTTAGTACAACAGATGTATCAGAAAACTGATTGGTCCTGATCAGCGCGGAAGATCAGTGGCCCCCATCAGTTCCAGATCAACAGCGCGTGCTGCCTGGCGCCCCTCCCGGATTGCCCAGACCACGAGGGACTGGCCGCGCCGTATATCCCCGGCACAGAAAATTTTTGGGTGCGAGGTTTTATAGTCAGATGTGTTGGCTTTTACATTGCCGCGCTCGTCCAGCTCCGGATCAAGGGATTCAAGCAGGCCTTTTTGGATTGGGGAAACAAAGCCCATTGCGAGTAGAACCAGGTCGGCTTTGAGTACAAATTCACTGTCTTTTATTGGCTTGAATTGTTCGTCCACGCGCACGCAATTGAGTGCATTTACATGGCCGCTTTTCCCCTGAAAGCTTTGTGTCATAACTGCAAATTCGCGTGTTGCGCCCTCTTCCTGAGAAGATGAAGTGCGCAACTTCATCGGCCATTCGGGCCAGGACAATTGCTTGTCCTCCTTTTGGGGAGGCATGGGCATGATTTCAAGCTGTGTGACTGAAAGGGCGCCCTGACGAATTGACGTCCCGATACAATCGGAACCGGTGTCTCCGCCCCCAATGACAACCACATGTTTTCCGCCGGCCAGAATAGGCTTGATATCGCCCAGTGGCTCGTTGCTTACGCGACGGTTTTGCTGGGGTAAAAACTCCATGGCGAAATGAACACCAGCCAGGTCACGGCCCTGAATGGGCAGGTCTCTGGGCATTTCCGCTCCACCGGTAAGGATAACTGCGTCGTGCTTTTTGACCAGTTGTTTTGCATCAATATCGGCTCCAACATGGGCATTGTAGTGGAAGGTAACTCCCTCCAGCTCCATTTGAGTGATGCGGCCATCAATATGGTGTTTGTCCATTTTAAAATCAGGTATGCCGTAACGCAACAATCCACCGGCCTTGGCATTTTTTTCAAATAAATGGACGGTGTGTCCGGCGCGGGCCAGTTGTTGCGCGCATGCCATCCCTGCGGGGCCTGCACCAATGATTGCGATTTTCTTTCCTGTTTTTTCGCGTGCAATTTCCGGGCGGATCCAGCCCTTTCTCCACGCCCTGTCAACAATTGCGCATTCAATGGATTTGATGGTTACAGGCTCGTCGATGAGGTTAAGCGTGCAAGATGCTTCGCACGGGGCGGGGCAAATGCGTCCGGTGAATTCAGGGAAATTGTTGGTGGAATGCAGGTTGATGGATGCCTGTTTCCATTTGCCATTATAAACCAGATCATTCCAATCCGGGATCTGGTTGTTGACGGGGCATCCGCGCGGTCCATCTGCATCATGGCAAAAGGGAATACCACAATCCATGCATCGGGCAGCCTGATTACGCATCTCACGCGAGGCCAGCGGGATAATAAATTCCTTGTAGTTTCGAATGCGGTCGGAGGCGGTGCGATATTTACGTTCCTGCCGGTCGATTTCGAGAAATCCTGTAACTTTTCCCATGATGATTTCCCCTTAATTTTTTGTTGCCGGTTTTATCTGTGATGAATGGCGTTTAAGAGCTGCCTGCTCAATTTCGAGCAATGCCCGGCGATATTCAACCGGCATGACTTTTACAAATTTTGGCCGATAGGCTTCCCAATTGTCCAATATGTTTTTTGCCCGTGCTGAGCCCGTGTAGCGCAGGTGATTTGAAATCAGCTGGTGTAGCCGTTCTTCATCGTGCCGGGTCATATCGCTTGAAACATCCACTCGCCCCTTGTGGGCCAGATCGCCAACCTGATGGTGATGTTTTTCCAACAGTTCTTCTTCCTCTGGTACAGGCTCCAGCTCAACCATGGACATGTTGCAGCGTTTGGAAAAATTGCCGCTTTCATCCAGCACATAAGCAA
>JAJRRJ010000130.1 GCA_024279575.1 Alphaproteobacteria bacterium
CGCTGAAACAGATACAGCAAGCAGCTTACGCATTTTATAAATCCTTTTTTAAACCAACATATGGTCGATAGAATTCAACATGCCGTAATTTCGTTAAAAGCGGATTAACCTTAAGATTTAACCCTAACAATTTGAAAATCCCTAATTAACATTTGTTTAACCAATAAGAAGAAGCATTTATATTGAACAATACCCACTCAATCATAAATTGGATGCTTTTATTCGCTCTGGTTATTATATGGGGCGCAAGTTTTGTTGCAATCAAGGTCGCTATTACAGATATAACCCCTGCATGGCTTGCTGCATCGCGCATTGTAATTGCAACCATTTTAATGATCGGGTTTGCCTGGATTACAAAAATCCGCCTTCCCCGCGGAAATCACGAATGGGGTGTTTCCCTTGTCCTGGGCGTTATCGGCACCACCCTGCCCTTCGCGCTGATTGGCTGGGCATCTCAATTTGTGCCCTCCGGCATTGCCGGTCTGATGATGGCAACCAACCCCATGCTGGTCTTGTTATTGGCAATCGTTGCTTTGCCCGACGAACCCCCCACAAAACGCCGGATTGGCGGCCTTGTCATCGGATTTCTTGGGGTAGCCATGGTAATTGCGGCACGGGCGGACCCTCAATTTTCTCTTCCTCCATCAAGTACTCTGTTTCAAACGGGATTCGATTGGAGCCTATTGGCATATCTCGCTCTTTTACTGGGCGCTCTGGGCTATGCAATTAACAATGTTGTATCGCGCCGCGCCACCAACATGCCCCACACAACCCGAGGCTATGGGGCATTACTGACCGCTGCCCCCAGCGCCGTAATTCTTGCTATTCTGAGCGAGCCATTCCCTGATATTACAGCTATGCACATAAATTCCATCACAGCGATTTTATACCTGGCCATACTACCCACATGGATCGCAACATTAATGCTTTACCGCCTCATCGCCCACACAAGCGCCGGGTTTGTTGCCCAGTCAAACTATCTGGTCCCAGCAACTGCCATCCTGCTGGGTGCATGGATTTTAGGAGAACAACTTGCTCCTATTCAGTATTTGGGATTTGGGCTGATCCTGCTGGGGATTGGAATTGCAGAAAACCTGTTCAAACGCAAAAAGGTGCCTTAAAAGCGTTCACGAAGCATTTTCAATAGCGTCAGAAATACCGGCCACCACCTGCCTCACCAGAACCTCATCATCCCCTTGCGCCATTATCCGAATAAGCGGTTCCGTTCCAGCGGCACGAATGAGCAACCGCCCCTCCGCACCAAGCTGCTTTTCCCAACGCAAAATTGTGTCTTTTACCTGCGCATCATCCAACGGCGCGCCCCCGGAAAATTTTACATTATATAACAGTTGGGGAACCTTGTCGTAAATCTGGCAAATTTGAGAAACCGATTTTCCGGTTGCCTGCACCACCTGCAACACCTGCAAAGCGGCAACAAGGCCATCGCCCGTGGTGGTAAAATCAGACAATATAATGTGACCGGATTGCTCTCCACCCACATTAAATCCGTTTTCGCGCATACTCTCCAGAACATAACGATCACCCACCTTGGCGCGATCCAGCTTTAAGTTCAATCCCTGCAAAAAGCGCTCAAGTCCCAAATTGGACATAACAGTCGCCGCAATACCATTACCATTCAATATGCCCCTTTCCTGCCAGGACTGCGCAATAACTCCCATCAACTGATCCCCATCAACCAGTTCACCATTTTCGTCAACAATCAGTACACGGTCCGCATCTCCATCCAGAGCAATGCCGATATCTGCACGGGTTTCACGTACTTTTTCACTCAGAAGTTCAGGTGAGGTCGAACCACACCCCTCGTTGATATTAAAGCCGTTCGGGCTGACACCAATAGAAATAACCTCTGCGCCAAGCTCCCAAAGAGTCTCGGGCGCAACATTGTAAGCGGCACCGTTTGCGCAATCCACAACAATTCTAAGTCCCGTAAAATCCGTATTGCGCGGCAACGTACGCTTGGCATATTCGATATATCGGGTGCCAGCCTCAACAATGCGTTTTGCCCGGCCAATATCTTCACCTTGCGAAAGTCTGGGGGTTAAATCAGAATCAATCAGCGACTCTATTTTTTCCTCCAACTCATCACAAAGCTTAAATCCATCGGGGCGAAATAATTTAATACCGTTATCTTCAAACGAATTATGAGATGCAGATATCATAACACCCAAATCCGCGCGCATGGAACGGGTCAGCATGGCAACCGCCGGTGTCGGCATTGGCCCCAGTAAAAAAACATCCATGCCCACAGCCGTAAAACCTGCCGTAAGTGCATTTTCAATCATATACCCGGAACGGCGTGTATCCTTGCCAATCACCACCCGGTGACGATGTTCTCCCCGCTTGAATGTCAATCCCGTCGCCATACCGGTTTTTAGTGCCAGCTCCGGGGTGAGCTTTTCCCCATTTGCCAACCCGCGAATACCATCAGTGCCAAAATATTTACGCGCCATAATCTGTGCCTGTACAAATAATTTTAATTAAAAGCAATATAGGGATCTTATAGGTCAAATTTTGGACCATTGCGAACCCCTTCAAGGTTTCAGCCTTAAGAATAGTTTAAGCCCAAAATATCAAATTTTCTTGTTTGATAACAAAAAAGCCGCTCCCCGGAAGAAGCGGCTTTTATAATGAAATCAGGTTTGCCCCTAGCCCTCTGGCTGCGGCGACATACCTTCGGCGTCAGATGAAGGTTTTTTCTTCTTGCGCTTGGTTTTTCCGGTACTGGGCACCCCTGTGTTTTTTGGAGTGTCCGCATCATCTTCACTGGGACGATGCGGCGCCTGCCCGGCAATAAGACCAATAATCTCATCCCCACTCAGGGTTTCATATTCAAGCAACCCTTTGGCAACCGCATGCAGGTCGTCAATATTTTCGCGGATCACTTTTTGAGCCATATCATAACCCTCTTCAACAAACCGCTTGATTTCTGAATCAACAAGTTTTTGCGTTGCATCTGAAACATGCGAACTGGGCTGTCCCATAGAGCGCCCAAGGAATACCTCTTCCTGATTATCCCCATAAAGTAACGGCCCCAACTTATCCGACATGCCAAACTGAGTTGCCATGGCTTTTGCCAGATTGGTAGCCATTTTAATATCCGCCGAAGCACCAGAGGTCACCATTTCATCGCCACATATCTCTTCTTCAGCCACCCGGCCACCCATTGCCACAGCAAGATCAGCCTTACATTTCTGGCGGGTCAGAGACACCTGATCTTTTTCAGGCAAACGCATCACCATGCCCAACGCACGCCCACGCGGCACAATTGTTGCCTTGTGGATCGGATCTGACCCCTCCATTTTAATCGCCAGCAAAGCATGCCCGGCCTCATGATAGGCGGTAAGTTTCTTTTCCTGCTCGGTCAGTGCAAGAGTACGTCGTTCTGCCCCCATCATCAGCTTGTCTTTGGCATCTTCAAATTCAGCCATAGTCACAAAACGCTTGTTACGCCGCGCCGCAAGCAACGCACTTTCATTAACAAGGTTCATCAGATCCGCACCGGAAAACCCCGGGGTTCCGCGTGCAACAACTTTCAAATCCACATCCGGCGCCAAAGGCACTTTTCGGATATGCACTTTTAGAATTTTTTCACGCCCCAAAACATCAGGGTTGGACACAACAACCTGACGGTCAAACCGTCCCGGACGCAATAAAGCAGGATCAAGCACATCAGGCCGGTTGGTAGCGGCAATAACAATGATGCTTTCATTGGCTTCAAAACCATCCATTTCCACCAACAACTGGTTCAACGTCTGTTCGCGCTCATCGTTGCCCCCGCCAAGACCGGCGCCACGATGGCGTCCCACCGCATCAATTTCATCGATGAAGATAATGCAAGGAGCATTCTTTTTTGCCTGTTCAAACATGTCGCGAACCCGCGAGGCACCAACACCAACAAACATTTCCACAAAATCAGAACCCGATATGGAATAAAACGGCACCGCCGCCTCTCCGGCAACCGAACGCGCAAGCAACGTCTTACCAGTACCTGGAGGCCCCACCAGCAAAACACCGCGCGGAATGCGCCCGCCAAGCCGTTGGAATTTTCCCGGGTCGCGTAAATATTCAACAATTTCTTCCAGATCCTGCTTGGCTTCATCTACACCGGCAACATCTTCAAACATCACTTTGCCCTGGGACTCAGTCATCATTTTAGCTTTGGACTTCCCAAAACCCATGGCACCGCCACGTCCCCCCCCCTGCATTTGGCGAATGAAGAAAAACCACACCCCGATAATGACAATAAAGGGCAACCAGGATGAAAGCAAAATCGACCAAAACGGACTTGATTCAGGCTCCGCAGCACTGATTTCAACACCCTTATCCTCTAGTCGGCTGACAATATTTGTCCCCGCTGGCAATGTAGTTTCAAACTTGGTGTTATCCCTCAACACGCCAATAATTTTATTATCGACAATTGTCACCTGCCCTACATTCCCCGCATCCACATCCGAAACGAATTCTGAATAGGTGCGCTCAACAACCGATATTGACCGATTAGAAGAGTTAAAAACCGAAAACAGGCCCATGAGCATAAAAAGGATCACCAACCAAA
>JAJRRJ010000131.1 GCA_024279575.1 Alphaproteobacteria bacterium
CGTGATACCAGCTCCACCCTCAAAAGCCTGAACTCAAATGATAGCGTGTTTGCGCCAAAGCCAGTTTTGCTGTCAGGAAACAAAAGTCGCTCCGAATAGTTGGTTGCAGGTTATAAAGCCCTGAGGTTTTGTCCCAAATTTCCTTTGTTGTAAAAGATGTCGCGGCGTTTATATTGCCTATAGTTTCTATAGGTGGTTGGACAAATAATGAAAAACGGCGCAACGATTACACATGGTACGATAATTACACATGGTACAACAATTTCAATTGGAGAACTTTCCCGTCTGACAGGGGTAAAGGTTACGACAATCCGTTATTATGAGCATGAGGGATTGCTGGAGGCGCCTGAGCGAAATGAAGGCAATCAGCGCCGCTATGAAGATACCCATCTGCAACGCTTGCAATTTATCCGGCATGCGCGGGATTTGGGGCTTGGCATGGCGGCGGTGCGTGAGCTTGTGCAGTTGAGTGTTAAACCGGATCATTCGTGTGAAGAGGCCAATAAAATTGCCACAACGCATTTGAGCGATGTGCGCAATAGAATTGTGCGATTGCGCTCGCTTGAAAAAGAACTGGAGCGCATTGCCAAAAGCTGCCGGGGAGGAAGAATCGGGGATTGTTCCGTGATTGCTGCGCTAAGTGATCATGGGCAATGTGCGGGGGATCACCTGCCTTAAAAAACACTTGGTTTTGCGGTGAATTGAGTGCAGGGTGTGCCCTTGATAAAGGCAAGGGTTTGATGGCTTTGGGGGTAAGGGAATAAAAAGCGCTCTTGGTGCTTGCATAGGCTTCATCAGGCATGTTAGAGGGAGCGCGGATTTTGCCAAAGGGCGACGCTATGTTTAACGTTCCAGGAAAAATTCGAGGTTTGATGTCTTAACTCCTTTATGCGACCGCCCCCGGGGGAAACTCCAGAAGGCTGGCGCAAAGGGTTTACAAAATTTAGGGGTTCAACAGCTTTGAGCGCGCAAAATTCAGTTCTTGCTCATATCGCCAGACCATATGCAAACGCTTTGTTTGAATTGGCTGTGGCACAAAAAGCAGTCGCAACGGTGGAAACAGCCCTTGACGGGGTGAGTGATCTCATTGATTCAAATCAGGACTTTTCTAACCTGTTGGCCAGCCCAATTGTTTCAAGTGAAGCCAAAAACGGTGTGATTGAGGCGATTGTAGCGAAGTCAAAACCTCCCCAGCTGGTGGCAAATTTTTTGCGTACGGTGGCGGGCAATGGACGCTTGTTTGTTTTACCGGCGATGATTGAAGCATTCAAAGAGCTGGCCGCAAAGGATCGTGATGAATTGCGGGCCGAAGTCACTTCGGCAGCTCCCATGAGCAAAAAACAACTTACCGATCTGGCCAGGGTGCTAAAAAGCAAATGGGCAAAACGGTAAATCTGGAAACAAACGTTGATCCTTCGCTGATCGGCGGTTTGATTGTTAAAGTCGGATCACAAATGATCGACTCATCTCTAAAAACAAAATTGACTGCGATGAAAATCGCCATGAAAGAGGTCTCATAATGGACATCAAGGCAGCTGAAATTTCGGCCATCCTCAAGGATCAAATCAAAGATTTTGGCAAGGAGGCGCAAGTCTCTGAAGTGGGCCAGGTTCTTTCCGTAGGCGATGGTATCGCGCGTATTTATGGATTGGATAATGTGCAGGCCGGTGAGCTTGTTGAGTTCCCGGGTGGCACTAAAGGCATGGCGCTCAACCTTGAAACCGACAATGTCGGGGTGGTTATTTTTGGGTCCGATCGGGAAATTTCCGAAGGGGACACCGTCAAGCGGACCGGCGCTATCGTTGATACGCCGATTGGTCCTGAACTGTTGGGCCGGGTTGTGGATGCACTGGGTAATCCCATTGACGGCAAGGGTCCGATCAAGGCGAAAAAACGTGCACGGGTTGATGTGAAAGCGCCTGGTATTCTGCCCCGGAAGTCGGTACATGAGCCTATGTCAACCGGCCTTAAGGCTATTGATGCTCTGATCCCGATTGGCCGCGGACAGCGTGAATTGATCATTGGCGATCGTCAGACCGGTAAAACGGCAATTATTCTTGATACGTTTCTTAATCAGAAGGCTGCCCATGCGGCGGGCGCTGATGAGAGTGAAAAGCTTTATTGTGTATATGTGGCGGTGGGCCAGAAGCGTTCCACTGTGGCTCAATTGGTTAAAGTGCTCGAAGACGCTGGCGCGATGGAGTATTCCATTGTTGTTGCGGCGACCGCATCTGATGCGGCACCCATGCAGTTTCTTGCGCCCTTTACCGGCTGTGCCATTGCTGAATATTTCCGCGATAATGGCCAGCATGCTGTGATTGCATATGACGATCTGACCAAACAGGCTGTTGCCTATCGCCAGATGTCGTTGTTGCTGCGTCGTCCGCCAGGGCGTGAAGCGTTCCCAGGGGATGTGTTTTATCTGCACTCCCGTTTGCTGGAGCGTTCCGCTAAGCTGAACGAAAAACACGGATCTGGTTCTTTGACCGCTCTGCCGGTTATTGAAACCCAGGCAAACGATTTGTCGGCCTATATTCCAACCAATGTGATTTCCATTACCGATGGTCAGATTTTCCTTGAGACTGATTTGTTTTTCCAAGGGGTGCGTCCGGCGGTGAATGCGGGTCTTTCAGTGTCACGTGTGGGTTCTGCCGCGCAGATCAAGGCTATGAAACAGGTTGCCGGTTCTATTAAAGGTGAGTTGGCCCAGTATCGTGAAATGGCCGCTTTTTCCCAGTTTGGTTCTGATCTTGATGCTTCGACGCAGGCATTGCTTAACCGTGGTGCGCGTTTGGTTGAGCTTTTGAAACAAAAGCAGTTTTCACCCCTTAAAACCGAAGAGCAGGTTGCTGTGATTTATGCGGGCGTGAAGGGTTATCTGGATGGGTTTGAAGTTTCTAATGTGCAGGCATTTGAAGATGGATTGCTGGGGGTTCTTCATTCCAAGCATGGGGAGATTTTGAGTGGCATTGCCAAGGAAAAAGCTTTGTCTCCTGATCTGGAAGAGAAACTCAAATCTGTACTTGAGAGTTTTGTAAAGACATTTACGGCTTAGGGGAGACATTTTCAAATGGCTTCTTTGAAGGATTTGAAAAACCGGATTGATTCGGTGAAATCAACGCAAAAAATAACCCGTGCCATGCAAATGGTGGCGGCGGCCAAATTGCGTAAGGCGCAGGAGCGGGCGGAAGCTGCACGCCCCTATGCTGAACGGATGGACAAAGTTCTGGCCGGGGTGAGTGCTGCCTATGCGGGGCGTGATGATGCGCCCAAACTGCTTGGGGGGACGGGTAAGGATCAGGTTCATCTGTTGATTGTTGCGACAGCTGAACGTGGTCTTTGTGGTGGTTTTAACTCCTCGATTGCCCGCAAGGCGCGTGCCCATGCCCAAAATCTTCAAAAGGCGGGTAAAACAGTTAAAATTATCTGCGTGGGTAAAAAGGGTCACGATGCGCTCAAACGTTTGTTTGAGAAAGAAATCATTGAGGCGATTACCCTGCGTGAGGTCAAGGTGATCGGATATTCAAACGCTGCAGAAATAGGTGAAAAAATTCTGGCTTTGTTCGATGCTGAAGAATTTGACGTGGCCACATTGTTTTATTCAAAATTTGAGTCAGTTTTGTCTCAGGTCCCTCAGGCCCAGCAGATCATTCCAGCAAGCTTTGAAAAAAGTGAAGGGGAAGAGGATGCGGCCAGTCTGACTTATGATTATGAGCCGGGCGAAGATGAAATTCTGGCTGACTTGCTGCCGCGCAATATCTCAGTGCAGATTTTTCGGGCTTTGCTTGAAAACGGTGCCGGGGAAATGGGCGCAAAAATGTCAGCAATGGATAGTGCTACCCGAAATGCCGGGGACATGATTGATGCGCTGGCGCTCAGCTATAACCGGCAACGTCAGGCGCAAATCACTAAAGAGTTGATTGAAATTATTTCCGGCGCTGAAGCGCTGTAAAACATTAGGTAAGGATTTTATAAAATGGCAGCCAGAAAAAAGGCAACCAGCCCAAAAGCAACAGGTCAGGTGTCGCAGGTTATTGGCGCGGTTGTGGATGTGAAATTTGAAGGGGAGTTGCCCGCAATTCTCAATGCGCTGACAACCGATAATAACGGCAATATGCTGGTGCTCGAAGTTGCCCAGCATCTTGGTGAAAACACTATTCGTGCCATTGCCATGGATACCACCGAGGGTCTGGTTCGCGGCCAGGCGGTAACAGATCTTGGTGAATCCATTCAGGTGCCGGTTGGTGTTGAAACTTTGGGACGGATCATGAATGTGATCGGTGACCCGATTGATGAAGCTGGCCCGGTGAAAACCAAAACTAAACGCTCTATTCATGCTGAGGCCCCGGCCTTTGTTGATCAAAGCCCTGAATCAGAAATTCTTGTAACCGGCATTAAGGTTGTGGATCTGCTGGCCCCTTATGCAAAGGGTGGCAAAATCGGCTTGTTTGGTGGTGCCGGAGTGGGCAAAACCGTGCTTATTCAGGAACTGATCAACAATGTGGCAAACTCCCATGGCGGGTATTCTGTGTTTGCCGGGGTGGGAGAACGTACCCGTGAAGGAAACGATCTTTATTATGAAATGATTGAATCCGGGGTGAACAAGGATCCCAAAGAAAATAACGGATCAACCGAGGGGAGCAAGTGCGCTTTGGTATTTGGCCAGATGAACGAACCTCCCGGAGCCCGCGCCCGTGTGGCGTTGACAGGCTTGACTGTTGCTGAAGAATTCCGCGATCAGGGACAGGATGTGTTGTTCTTTGTGGATAATATTTTCCGCTTTACTCAGGCCGGTTCTGAAATGAGCGCTTTGCTTGGGCGTATCCCGTCTGCTGTGGGGTATCAGCCAACGCTGGCGACTGACATGGGCCAGATGCAGGAGCGTATTACAACGACCAACAAGGGGTCAATTACCTCTGTGCAGGCCGTTTATGTGCCCGCTGACGATCTGACCGATCCGGCCCCTGCCACATCTTTTGCTCACCTTGATGCGACAACGGTTCTGAACCGTGCGATCTCTGAAAAGGGTATTTATCCTGCGGTGGATCCGCTTGATTCAACATCGCGTTTGCTTGATCCAACAGTTGTTGGTGATGAGCATTATCGGGTGGCGCGTGAGGTGCAGGAAATATTGCAGCGGTATAAAAGTTTGCAGGATATTATTGCCATTCTGGGCATGGACGAGTTGTCTGAAGAAGATAAACTGGTCGTGGCCCGGGCGCGCAAAATTGAGCGCTTCATGAGTCAACCGTTCTTTGTGGCTGAAATCTTTACCGGCACACCAGGGGTGTTTGTGGAACTTGAAGATACCATTCGCGCTTTTGCCGGGTTGATTGATGGTGAATATGACCACCTGCCTGAACCCGCATTCTATATGGTTGGCACCATTGACGATGCGGTGGCAAAAGCTCAAAAACTGGCAGCCGAAGCCGCTTAAATTTCAATAAGGGAAGCCTCATAAATGGCCGACGCAATTAAAATTGAAATCGTTTCGCCAGAACATCTGGTGCTTTCAGAGGAGGCCACTTCGGTGTCTGTTCCGGGGCAGGAAGGCTATTTCACTGTTATGGGTGAACATGCGCCACTGATGAGTACGCTTAAGCCGGGTTTTATTACGGTGGAAAAAGATGGCTCAACCCAGACATTTTATGTGCAGGGCGGGTTTGCTGACATTTCTCCTGATGGGGTAACTATTCTGGCAGAACATGCCCGGGCAGGTGCAGACTTTGACAAAAGCGAAGTGGAAGCTGCGATTAGCGTGGCGCAAAGTCAGTTGGATGCGGCAGTTGAACTTGCTGATAAAGATCTGGCGCAGAACGAGCTTGATGGCTGGAAAAATCTGCTTATGGAAGCAGCTCAAGTTGGGGCTGCCGGGGCCCACTAAACCGGATTTTGTCAGTTGTATTTTTTGAAAAGGTCGCCTGCCGGGCGGCCTTTTTTTATGGATGCTTTTGTTGGAGCTGTTCAAAAACGAAGTTAAATCTATAAATTGAAACAATGATGAATTTGTGATCGTCGCAAATTCCCCCTTCTTAGGGAACGAGTGCTTTGATATATATCAAGAAAATTATTTGAATTTCTAAATTTGTTGAATGCGTAGAAATGCGCTCATTACACACCCTTAATATATTTACCAATAATTAAGCAGATACACCAATGTTTGGAGTAACATTTCAGACAATTGGGGCCACTATGAAAATTTCAACATTTACGATGATCGTAAGTTCTTTGATGATCGCCATGATCATAGGTATAAACGCTTACATTTTTACCGATACGGTAAAAGCGGAACAACATGACGCTGAAAAGTTGGAAAAATTGTTGGAAACAGGGAGTTTGAACGCGGAACTGTTCGAGGCAATGCGTAATATCCAACTGGATGTTGTTCAAACCCAACAATGGCTAACAGATATTGCTGCAACGCGTGGTTTAGACGGTTTGAATGATGGTTTTGATATGGCCCAATTATATGCCGAAAGATTACCCGGGGATATTGCTGCAGCGCGTATAGCTGCAGAAAAACTCGGCCTTGATGAAATGCCTGCCGTTTTGGATGATATTGAGGCAGCCTATACTCCATTTTATGAAGCCGGCCTTAAAATGACACGGGCATATGTTGCTGTTGGTCCATCGGCGGGAAATTCAATGATGGCTGATTTTGATGCTGTTGCAGAAGCAATCCAGGAAGAAATTCAACATATGCGCACAGTGGCTGATACTGCCTATCAGGAACGCACTGTTGTCTCCAGACAAAATCAGGAGAAACAGGTGGTTGAAAACCAGCAAAGAAATATGATCCTTTTGGGATCTGCAGCGCTAATTGTTTTGTCGGTTATAGGCATGGCGCTCTTCTTTTCCGGCTATGTATTGCGCCAGTTTTCCAAACTTTCTGCGGGCGTGCAGGCGCTATCTGAAGGCGACCTCAATGCTGACATAGCCGCATCGCGCTATTGGCATGAGCTCGATACGCTTTCTGCTGCGATCCGAGTATTCAGGGACAATAGCCAAAAAATCCAGACCATGGGCTTTGAACAGGAAAAAATGCAACACTCTTCAAATGCCAAGGCGCAGCATATGCAAAGGCTGGTTGAAGAGGTGACAAGTGTTTCATTGGCTGCTGCTGATGGTGATTTTTCTCAGCGGATAAATGAAAAATTTGAAGAAGAAGATCTGAGCAAAGTGAGTGATGCACTAAATTCTCTTTTGAGTACAGTGGAGAGTGGGCTTGGTGAAACTGATCGCGTGCTGGGTGCCATTTCAAAAATGGATCTCACGGTTCGCTCGACGAACAATTTCAAAGGGGCATTTGCCAACCTGGCCGCCAGTACTAATAAAGTGGGTGAAAAACTTACAGAAACTGTTACGAAACTGCGTAATACCTCTGGTGAGCTAAAATCTGCCACCGGGGAAATTCTGGCCGGTGCTAATGATTTGAGCGAACGCACGACCAAGCAGGCAGCGACGGTTGAACAAACTTCAGCTTCCGTTGAGCAGCTTTCAGCCACTGTGATACAA
>JAJRRJ010000132.1 GCA_024279575.1 Alphaproteobacteria bacterium
AGCCATCGGCGTGCGTGTATCTAAATGGGTCAGCTTTCATGGCATATCTCTCAATATTTCGCCCGACCTTTCCCATTACAAGGGTATTGTCCCCTGCGGCATCACCGATCAGGGGGTCACCAGCTTTGAAGATTTGGGGCAACTTGTATCAATGGAAGAAGTGGACATGGTTCTACGCCAGCAATTTGAACGGCGATTTGGCCCAACAAACCCGATCTAGCTCATCACTCCGGCCAACGGCCACCCAATTCCAAAACACACCCAATTCCAAAACACACCCAATTCCAAGACACACCCAATACCAAGACACACCCAATTCCAAAACAATTGACCTTTTAAGAGTGTAAGATATGACAACGCCACCAAACAACAAAGACGGATCAACAAATGAGTAAAGCGCCAAAAATCGGACTGGTCAGCCTGGGATGCCCCAAGGCACTGGTGGATTCTGAACGGATTCTCACCACTCTTCGCGCTCAGGGATATAGTTTTTCCCCGGATTATCAGGGCGCGGATATGGTGATCGTCAACACATGCGGATTTATTGACAGCGCCAAAGCCGAGAGCCTTGAGGCAATCGGGGAAGCCATATCTGAAAACGGGAAAGTAGTAGTCACCGGCTGCCTTGGCGTTGAAGAAGACCTGATCCGAAAAACCCACCCAAAGGTTCTCGCGGTTTCCGGGCCCCACCAGTATGAACAGGTGGTGGAGGCCGTGCACAACACCCTGCCCCCCCTGCATGATCCCTATGTGGACCTGGTCCCCCCAGAGGGCTTAACACTCACCCCAAGGCACTATTCCTATCTTAAGATTTCCGAGGGCTGCTCGAACCGCTGCTCTTTTTGTATCATCCCCTCCATTCGCGGCGATCTTGTTTCCCGCCCCATGGCAAGCGTTCTTTATGAGGCGGAGCGTCTGGTAAAATCCGGCAGCAAAGAACTGCTGGTTATCTCTCAGGATACCAGCGCCTACGGGCAGGATATTAAATATGCCACTTCAAAATTTCGCGGCAGGGACGTGCGCGCAAAATTTTATGACATGTGCGCTGAACTGGGCGAACTGGGCGCATGGATACGCCTGCACTATGTCTACCCCTACCCCCATGTAGATGCGGCAATCGATCTGATGGCGGAAGGCAAAATACTGCCTTATCTGGACATCCCTTTTCAGCACGCCTCCACAAAAGTTCTCAAATCCATGCGCCGCCCGGCAAATCAGGACAAAACCCTCGAGCGGATACAAAGCTGGCGAAAAACCTGCCCGGACCTGGCTATTCGCTCCACATTTATTGTGGGGTTTCCTGGGGAAACTGAAGAGGATTTCAACCAGCTGCTGGACTGGGTCAGCGAAGCCGGGATCGACCGCGCGGGCTGCTTCCCATACGAACCGGTCGCCGGTGCAAAGGCTAATGATCTGGACGGTGCCGTTCCGACGGAAATCAAACAGGACCGGTTTGAGCGTCTGATGGAACGTGCACAACAGGTCTCAGCTGACCGGCTCACACAAAAGGTCGGTAGAACCATTGAAGTTCTGGTCGATGATGTCGACGAAGGCGAAAACACTGCAATTGCCCGCTCCATCTGGGATGCCCCGGATGTGGATGGAAATGTGATCATTGACCACACTAACGGATTAAAGCCAGGCGACAAACTATCGGTAAAAGTTCATGATTCAGACGCCTACGATCTGTTTGCCACTCAACTGGACACGCAGTAGTGCCAGATCATCGCGCATATAATGTTCCCATCAAGGGCGGCGTATTGAGCCTTGGGCCATCCCCCCTGATAATGGGCATTCTCAATATCACCCCTGACAGTTTTTCCGACGGTGGTAAGTATTTTTCTTTGCAAAATGCACTCACCCAAACCCGCGCCATGCTCGAACAGGGCGCGGACATTATAGATATCGGGGGACAAAGCACGCGCCCCGGCGCAAACGAAATAGACACCAAAGAAGAATTGGAACGCGTCGTACCGGTGATAGAACATCTGATTCTAAATGGTGTCAAAGTCCCGATTTCCATTGACACCTTCAGATGTGAAGTTGCTCAAAGGGCTGTTGAGGCGGGCGCGCAGATAATCAATGATGTAACCGGATTGCAAAGAGAACCGGAAATTGCAGAAGTTGCTGCGCATAACAAAACACCGTTGATTGCCATGCACTGGGACAAAGCCCGCGATAAAAATCAGAACCTGATCGCCCAAATGAAGCGTTTTTTTGGCCTGACCTTAAACATCGCCGAAAAAGCAGGGGTTAGTAAAGAAAGTCTCATTTTGGACCCCGGATTTGGCTTTGCCAAAACTTTTTCCGAAAACTACCTCCTGCTTAAGCGCCTTGCAGAACTCAACGATCTTGGCTTTCCTTTACTGATTGGCACCTCACGCAAATCCATGCTGGGCAAATTGCTTAATATCGAACCAAAAGAGCGGGTAGCAGCAACGGTGGCCACGTCAGTTATTGCCTATCAAAGTGGCGCACATATATTTAGAGTGCATGATGTTGCGCCAAACCTGCAGGCGCTCAGGGTAGCAATGGCCACCTGTTATGGCGCGCCTGAAGCGGAGTAAAACAGATGAATTTAGAAACCGACGACGTTATTATCCTCAAAGGCCTCGCCTTTTATGGCTACCACGGCGTCACGCCTGAAGAGGGCAAGGTGGGCTGCCGGTTTTCCCTTGATGTCACTTGCGGGCTTGACCTGCGCGCAGCTGCTGCCAGTGATGATGTGGAAGAAACCATATCCTACGAACTGATATTCAATGTCGTTCGAGATTCCTTTTCAGAAAAAACCTTCAAATTGCTCGAAACTTTGGCCCAACATATCGTTGATCGCTTGTTTAATGCCTATGGGGATATTGACTGGATACAAATCCGCGTTGCCAAACCTGAAGCCCCAATTCCTGTGGTTACGGGGGAGTTTGCAGTACGCCTCACCCGTGAGCGCCCAAAATGACCAGCGCCTGGCTCAGTCTTGGAGCCAATCTGGAAAACCCCCGCACCCAGCTGAAACACGCTGCCACTTTCCTCAATGACCATATCAACATCGAGGTGATCGCGCACTCAGATGTCTTAAAAAACCCTGCATGGGGGAAAACCGATCAACCCGATTTCCACAATATTGCTTTGGAGATAAAGACACCCCTATCCCCTGTTGAGTTACTTGATGCCTGCCAGTCCATTGAAAATAAAATGGGTCGCGTACGCAGGGAAAAATGGGGCCCGCGCCTGATTGATATCGATATTGTGGCCTATGACAGAATCATAATGCAGACGCCCCGCCTCACTCTGCCACACCCGTTTGCCCATGAACGTGATTTTGTTTTGGAGCCTTTGAGCGAGATTTCCCCAGAAACAAAAATCTGGATTTGCCAGCTGGCAGGCAACTAGAATTGCTCAAGCATCCGCAAAACACTAACCGCAGCATCAAACTCAATGCGGCGTTTTTCCAAACGGGAAATAGCTTCCCCATCTGCGCCCCAGTTTTTAGCGTTATAGGTTTCATCCAGATGAGCAATTTCCCAAACATCTTCTGGCTCAATCAAGCCGCGGCGCAATGCTATGGCCAAAATCCCTGATCCGGTCAGCCCGGTTATCGAAACAAGCGCCGTTAAGGAAATAAAGTGGGTTTCATCCAAATCATCCTTCAACGGAACCAATGCCGTTTCAGGCTGGTTTTTATGCACAATGCCAGTAACCGGTTCAAACTTTATATCAAAATGCCGTTCTACCTTTTGCAAAGCCGCATCCCAGATTTCCCCCTGCAGGGCCACCAACTCTTTGGGGCTTTCAGCGCGAAATAAAAGCAAGTCATTACCGGCAAATTTCATCACTTCCTCACGCAAATCCGCGGCAACCTCATCCCCCCCCTCAAGAGCTGAGTTGACCAGACGAACCAATGGCATTTTCCCCGGATCAATATGCTCAATCTGCGCCTCCCACTCCTTTGCCAGCATATGCGCCAGCTTTTCATCAGGAACAACAATCAGCTTATGCCCTGGCGTTTTGGTGGGGCGGCCATCAAGATGAATGCAAAAACCCTCCTCACAAGGCACAACAGTTACAGCACTGTAAAATCGCTTACGCAATTCGGCCTTTACATGGGCCTGAGCGCGACCAAAGCCATCATTCATATGTTCATGTACATCTTCCAGAAATTCGCGCATGTGTTACTCCAACAATTTATCAATGGCATTGATCATCTGGTCAAAATCTCTGACAATCATATCGGCACCAGCAGCATTCAATTCTTCCGGTTGGTGGTATCCCCAATCAACACCCAATGCCTTCACACCAGCAGCAACTGACATATTCATGTCATGGGTCGTATCGCCAATCATAATTGTTTTTTCCGGAACCACATCCACAATGCCCATGGCAGTAAGAATCATATCCGGGTCCGGCTTGGCAATATTGGTATCAGGTGTTTGAATAGAGGTAAAAAGCCCCTTGACCTGATGGGCATCAAGCACCCGGTTTGTACTTGCCAATGGTTTTCCCGTTGCCACCGCCAGCACGTATTCATCTCGCCCATGCAATATATTGAGGGCTTGCAGTGCACCGGGGAAAAGCGCCTCGCGCATGGATTGCGTTGCGCGCGCCAGATATTCTTCCCGATACAGCCCAATTAGCTCATTGATACGCGCATCATCCGCCCCCGGCGCAATATGTCGAACGCCGGCCTGCGCGCCAAGTCCAGAAATGGAACGGATTGCTTTTTCCTCCGGCACGGGCTCCCCCACCCGCTCAAATACCGACGTAATAGCACCCACAAACAATGCCACCGTATCAATCAGCGTGCCATCCAGATCAAAAATTACCAGTTTTAACGCGCTCATACATCCTCCGGATCAACATTTTGCACATCATAGCGTTTGGCATCAAAACCCAGCATATCAAAACTCTTTTTCATGTGGGGCGGCAGGGGCGCCGTAATATCCAGCCGCGAACCATCACGCAATGGCAATGCCAGCCGTCGGGCATGCAAATGCAGCCCCGAACCAAGCCCTTCAGGGCGCTCCCAGTTCCAGTTTTCCATCTCGTAATAACGCGGATCATCCATAATCGCCGTACCCAAATTCATCATATGCACCCGCAATTGATGCGTGCGACCGGTCACCGGCTTAAGCGTCACCCAGGCAAATTCACGGCCCGCATTATCCGTCACAGAATAGTGGCTCATTGAGTGTTGCGCGCCCTTGACTCCCTTGTCCACCACCGCCATCTGCTCCCCATCGCGCGTGAGCTGCTTCCCCAGAAAACACGAAATCGCCCCCTGATTTGGGCTGGGCACACCAACAACCAGCGCCCAATAAATTTTGCGTGCCGAGCGGGAACGAAACACCGCGCCAAAATGAGAGGCAACAGCACGGGTTTTTGCCACCAGCAAACACCCCGATGTATCCCGATCAAGCCGATGCACCAACCTCGGCGCTTCGCCTTTTTTATTGGGCAGGCTTTTAAGCATCCCATCAATATGACGCGTGGTGCCACTCCCCCCCTGCACGGCAAGTCCGTGGGGTTTGTTCAGCACCATTACATCATCATCTTCATAAATTATGCGTTCACGGATAAACTGCGCATCCGCATCATTGCGACGCGGTGTTTTGACAACATTTGGGCTTCCCGCTTCAATCGGAGGAACCCGCACTACCTGCCCCGCACTCAGGCGCGCATTGGTTTTTGCCCGCCCCTTGTCCACACGCACCTGTCCGGTGCGGATCATTTTTTGCAAACGGCCAAATTTTACCTGCGGGTAATGCACGCCAAACCAGCGGTCCAGCCGCATACCATTCTCATCTTCACTAACTGTTTTCAGGGTTACACTGCTCATATGGAAATTCCACGCATTATCAAAAGTCCCAAAAACAAGGCCAAAACTGACGCAACAACCGAAACAGTAATATAGGTACCGGCTTGCATCATGTGCCCACGCTCCATCAACACAATGGCATCAAGAGAAAACGCAGAAAAGGTAGTAAACCCGCCAAGCAACCCCACGGCGAAAAACAATCGAATTTCATTTTGTCCGCCCGGCAGGAATTTGGCCAGCGCACCAATGAGCAGGCCCATTAACAATGAGCCAAAAATGTTTACGCCAAGCGTTGCATAAGGGAAACCCGCCACCCCGGAACGCGCCAAAAACAGCCCAACCCCATAGCGCCCCAGGGCACCCAAAGCCCCACCAGCCCCTACTAACAAAAAAGCATTCATTTCAAACACCCCAAAATATCAGGTTTATTCATCCCCTTGCTCCCTCTTTGATCGCAGTCGGGCAAAATAGTCGAGACGTTTTTTTATCTCCCGCTCAAATCCACGTTCCACGGGCGAATAGAACCCCTGACGCCCGATTTTTTCAGGGAAATATTCCTGACCGGAAAACCCCTCCG
>JAJRRJ010000133.1 GCA_024279575.1 Alphaproteobacteria bacterium
AATGTGGCACGCACCATGTTATATGGGTTTGCAGACCCTTGCGATTTGGCAACAATATCGTTGATGCCCAGTGTTTCAAACACAGCACGCATTGGGCCACCGGCAATAATGCCCGTTCCCGCTGGTGCAGAACGTAAAAAAACCTTGCCCGCACCATGGCGACCACCAGTATCATGGTGAAGGGTCCGCCCCTCACGCAAAGGAACCCGGATCATCTGGCGTTTGGCCGCTTCAGTTGCTTTGCGAATAGCCTCAGGCACTTCACGCGCCTTACCATGACCAAAACCAACCCGGCCTTTCTGATCGCCAACCACAACCAGTGCAGCAAAGGCAAACCGACGGCCACCCTTTACCACCTTGGCAACACGGTTAATGTGTACCAGGCGATCAACAAATTCGCTATCTTGTTCCCGAGCTTCTCTCATTGCATATTACTTTGCTTTTGTTTTGTTCGTTTGATTTGAATAAATTAAAACTGCAAACCGCCTTCACGCGCAGCATCAGCCAGGGCTTTTACCCGACCATGAAAAAGGTACCCGCCACGATCGAAAATCACAGTACCAACACCGGCCTTCTTGCCGCGCTCAGCAATCAGCTTACCAACCTCACCGGCGGCCTTCTGATCTGCACCACTTGATTTCCCACGCAGGCTTTTGTCCAATGTAGAAGCGGAAGCCACTGTGCGCCCCGTTACATCATCAATGATCTGAGCATAGATATTTTTGCTCGAACGGAACACTGAAAGACGCGGGCGTCCACCAGCACGCGCTTTTAAGGAACGGCGTACACGCGAAGAGCGCGTGCGCATATTTTGAATACGATTCTTGGCCATCTTACTTCTTCTTCCCTTCCTTGCGGAAGACATATTCGTTTTCATATCTTACGCCCTTGCCCTTATAGGGTTCTGGCTTGCGATATTCGCGGATATTTGCAGCAGCCTGTCCAACAAGTTGCTTGTCAATTCCAGAAACAACAATTTCAGTTTGTTGCGGTGTCTGAATCTGAATGCCCTCGGGAGTTTGATAAACTACATCATGGCTAAAACCAAGCGTCAGTTTTAAATCATTTCCCTGCATCGCAGCACGATAACCAACACCCGAAATCAGCAGTTTCTTGGAAAACCCGTCCCGAACACCGGTTATGATATTCTGCACAAGCGCCCGCGAAGTACCCCAATTGGTTCGTGCCATTTTGCTGTCATTAGCAGGTGACAAAACCAACTCTCCATCCTGTTGCTCAATCGAAACAAGATCAAGCAACGCAACACTCAATTCCCCTTTTGTCCCTTTAGCCGTAACAGTGGACCCATCAATGGACACTGCTACACCCTCAATAGACACGGGCATTTTGCCAGTACGTGACATTTCAAAAACCTTCCCGGTTCAATTCTTTATTCAGGTTACCTCACAAAGTCCTTTAGAAGACTTGGCAAAGTACCTCACCACCAACATTACTCGAACGCGCCTCATGATCAGCCATCACACCTTTTGGTGTAGACAGGATGGCAACACCCAGCCCGTTGGCAACCGTTGGAATATTCTTCACCGACGCATAAACGCGACGGCCGGGGCGTGAAACACGCTTGATTTCCCGAATAACGGGATCCCGATCCAAATATTTCAACTCGATCGAAAATTCGCTCGAATTATTCTCAAATTTCGTTTCGGTATAGCCGCGAATGAAACCTTCACTCTTAAGCACATCCAAAACATTCCCGCGCAGCCGTGAAGCCGGCGTCAGAACCGTTTCCTTGTTGCGCATTAGCGCATTACGAATACGGGTCAACATATCACCAAGCGGATCATTCAGGTTCATGACTTCAACTCCCTACCAGCTTGACTTGACCATGCCGGGAACGAATCCCCGGTTGCCAAGATTACGCAAAGAAATACGGCTCATTTTCAGCTTCCGATAAAAAGCCCGCGGACGGCCAGTAACTTCACAACGATTGCGCACCCGTGAAGGTGATGCATCACGCGGAAGCTCGTTCAGCTTCAACTGAGCATTAAAACGTTCTTCCAGAGACACGGATTTATCCGCGACCATGGCTTTAAGCGTTGCGCGACGGTCAGCATATTTTGCTACCATTCTGCGACGCTTGTTATTCTTTTCGATGGCGCTCTTTTTTGCCATTGAGTAATTCCTCTCTTTTCTTCCGCTTTAGCCGTTAACCTGGCCAAATGGGAAGTCAAATGCCCGCAACAATGCCAATGCTTCTTCATCGGTATTGGCAGTCGTACAAACGATAATGTCCATGCCCCAGATTTGATCAACTTTGTCATAATCAATTTCAGGGAAAACGATATGCTCTTTGATGCCCATGGCAAAGTTGCCGTGCCCATCGAAACTCTTTACATTCAATCCACGAAAATCCCGTACCCGTGGCAACGCAATGTTGATCAGACGATCAACAAACTCATACATCCGATGCTTACGAAGAGTTACCTTGCAGCCAAGGGGCATATCTTCACGCACCTTGAACCCGGCAATAGACTTACTGGCAAACGTTGTTTGCGCCTGCTGCCCGGCAATCAAAGTCATATCAGCAACCGCAGACTTAACCTTCTTTGTGTCATTGACGGCTTCGCCAACACCCATGTTAAGCACGATTTTGTCCAGTTTTGGAACTTCCATCGGGTTTTTATATCCGAATTCCTTTATCAAACCGGCACGGATCACATCATCAAAATGCGACCGTAAGCGCGGCACCAATACCTCAGCCATTGATAGTTTCTCCAGAACGCTTGGCGAAGCGTGTTTTCACACCATCGACAATTTTAAAACCCACGCGGGTTGGTTTGCCATCTTTAGGATCGGCATAAGCAAGGTTCGACAAATTAATTGGCGCTTCCTTGGAAATAATACCGGCTTCCTGACTGGCAGTTTGTTTCGTGTGGCGGCGAACCATATTGATGCCACTCACAAGAGCTTTGTTTTTTGCAACCAGGATTTGCAGGATTTCACCTGTTTTGCCTTTATCCCGGCCAGCCAATACGACGATCTTATCGCCCTTTTTTAACTTCGCAGCCATTAGAGCACCTCCGGAGCGAGCGAAATAATCTTCATGTGTTTCTTTGCACGCAGTTCACGCGGAACCGGACCAAAAATACGTGTGCCAATCGGCTCATTTGAATTATTAACCAACACCGCAGCATTGGAATCAAAACGAATAACCGACCCATCCTTGCGGCGAATGTTGGAGCGGGTACGAACCACGATGGCTTTTGCCACCTCGCCCTTTTTCACCTTGCCGCGTGGAGTTGCTTCCTTGATCGATACCACGATCAAATCCCCTACCGACGCATACTTGCGCTTCGAGCCGCCGAGCACCTTAATGCACATAACCCGTTTTGCGCCAGAATTGTCGGCAACGTCCAAATTTGATTGCATCTGAATCATTTTTCGATGCCTTCTCTTCTATTTGGCAAACCTGAGTTTGCCGATTAACCAAACAAAATTGTTAAGCCGATTGAACAATCGACCAACGCTTATTTTTTGAAATAGGCGCGCATTCCTGAATTGAAACTTTATCACCCACTTTGGCTGAATTGGTTTCATCGTGCGCCTGATATTTTTTCGACCGGCGAACAGTTTTTTTGTAAAGCGGATGGGCGAAACGACGCTCCACACGAACCACAATTGTCTTGTCATTGGCGTCGGAGACAACTGTCCCCTGCAAAATTCGTTTTGGCATGTCTGTTGCCCTTAGCTTTCGCGCTTTTCGCGCATGACGGTTTTAACTTTTGCAACTTCCCGGCGAACCTGACGCACACGCGACGTATTCTCCATCTGCTGCGTTGCCCGTTGGAAGCGCAGATTAAACTGCTCTTTTTTCAGGGTCTCAAGCTCATCTTTGAGCTCGTCGAGCGTTTTTGCCCGAATATCGGCAATATCCATCTAATCAATCCTTAGTCAGCGATACGCTTAACAAAGCGCGTTTTGATCGGCAATTTCATAGCAGCAAGTCTGAGCGCTTCACGCGCCACATCTTCACTCACCCCGTCCAGCTCAAACATGATCCGACCAGGTTTCACCCGAGCTGCCCAATATTCCGGCGCGCCCTTGCCTTTACCCATGCGAACTTCAGTTGGCTTTGCAGTCACGGGAAGATCAGGAAAAATACGGATCCAAACACGGCCCGCACGTTTCATGTGACGGGTCATTGCACGACGCGCCGCTTCGATCTGGCGCGCAGTAATACGCTCCGGTTCCTGGGCTTTGAGGCCATATTGACCAAAAGTCAATGATGTTCCGCCCTTTGCCACCCCGTGAATGCGGCCCTTGTGAGCCTTACGGAATTTTGTACGTTTAGGTTGTAGCATAATATTTTACCCTTGACCCGGACGCGGTTCACGACGTTTCTGACCGCCACCGCCGCCACCAGCTTCGGTTGCCCGACGCTCATGGGCAGAAGGATCATGTTCCATCACTTCGCCTTTAAAAATCCAAACCTTGATGCCGATAACACCATAGGTTGTTGAAGCTTCGGCAACACCAAAATCGATGTCAGCACGAAGTGTGTGCAAAGGAACGCGCCCCTCACGATACCATTCGGTGCGCGCAATATCAGCGCCGCCCAAACGGCCAGCCACATTGGCACGAATGCCAAGGGCACCCATACGCATAGCTGTTTGCACACCACGCTTGGTTGCCCGGCGAAACGCAACACGGCGTTCCAGCTGCTGAGCAATCCCTTGCGCAACAAGTGTTGCGTCAACTTCAGGCTTGCGCACTTCAACGATGTTGATGTGCACTTCTGAATCTGTGAACTTACGGATTTTTGCGCGCAACACTTCGATGTCAGCGCCCTTTTTACCAATCACAATGCCCGGACGAGCCGTATGAATGGAAACCCGACACTTACGGTGCGGACGCTCAATAACGATTTTTGAAACCGCGGCCTGCTTGAGAGTTTTCTCCAGCATGGTACGAATTTTCAGATCTTCCTGAAGCAAATCACCATATTCATTTTTGTTGGCATACCAACGCGAATCCCATGTGCGATTGATGCCAAGGCGCATGCCGATTGGATTAACTTTTTGACCCATTATGCGGCCTCCTCAACTTCACGAACTATAATCGTAAGATTCGCAAATGGCTTCATTATTTTGGCACCCCGGCCACGAGCCCGCGCCTTAAAACGCTTCATTACCAGGGAATTACCAACAAATGCTTCAGCAACAATCAGACTATCAGTATCCAGATTGTGATTATTTTCAGCGTTTGCAATGGCGCTTTCCAGTGTGGCTTTCACCGCCGCAGCAATGCGCTTGGGTGAAAAACTCAAATCAGCCAATGCCGCTTCAACTTTTTTACCACGAATGGATTGAGCAACCAGATTCAGCTTTTGAGGACTGGTACGCACCCGGCGAAGAACCGCCTGTGCTTCATTGCTCTTCAAAGAGCGTTCTGCTTTTTTCTTAGCCATCGTTAGCCCCTCTTCGCGCGCTTGTCAGCCGCGTGACCATAAAAGGTACGGGTAGGTGAAAATTCACCAAATTTATGACCAATCATATCTTCAGAAATTGAAACCGGGATATGTTTTTTGCCATTATAAACGCCAAAGGTCAGGCCAACAAATGGTGGCAGGATCGTTGAACGACGGCTCCAGGTTTTAATAACTTCATGACGTCCACCTTCGCGGACTTTATCGGCTTTTTTAATCAGATACCCGTCAACAAACGGGCCTTTCCAAACGGAACGAGACATATCTAACGGCCCTTCCTGGCGTGACGCGAACGAACAATGAATTTGTCCGTCGACTTATTAGAACGAGTTTTCTTACCCTTGGTTGGCACACCCCAGGGCGTAACCGGATGACGGCCACCTGAGGTACGACCCTCACCACCACCGTGGGGGTGATCGACCGGGTTCATTGCCACACCACGAACACTTGGACGTCTGCCAAGCCACCGCGAGCGACCCGCCTTACCAAGATTGGTATTTGAATGGTCCGGATTGGATACTGCACCAACAGTTGCCATGCAAGAACCATGCACGATACGCTGTTCACCAGAGTTAAGGCGCAAAATTGCCCACCCGTGATCACGACCAACATATTGAGCGTAAGCTCCGGCAGAACGAGCAACCTGCCCACCCTTTTTCGGCTTCATTTCAATATTGTGCACAATGGTGCCAACCGGCATTTTTTCCAATGGCATTGCATTGCCCGGCTTAATATCAACTGCACCCATTGAAGACATAACCTTGTCTCCGGCAGCCAGGCGTTGTGGCGCAATAATATAGGCCTGTTCACCATCAGTATAAGTGATCAGAGCAATAAACGCTGTACGGTTGGGATCATATTCCAGCCGTTCAACAGTTGCCACAATATCAAAACGCGTACGTTTGAAATCAATGACGCGGTATGTGCGCTTGTGCCCGCCACCCCGACGACGCATGGTGATGCGTCCACGGTTATTACGACCACCTTTGGAGGAATTTGCCTCGGTTAGTTTTTTAACCGGGCCACCCTTCCAAAGTTCGCTACGATCAATGCCAATAAGGGCACGACGACCGGCGGAAGTTGGTTTGTAAGACTTTAATGCCATTTTCTTTTCCTAACCCGCTCCCCTACAGTCCCGACGCAATGTCGATGACCTGGCCTTCAACCAAAGTAATAATGGCTTTTTTGACATCCTTACGACGCCCGTTAATACCACGGAATTTCTTGGTTTTACCCTTGCGGATATTAACATTTACAGCCTTCACTTTGACCGAAAACAATGCTTCGATCGCAGCTTTGATCTGCGGTTTGGTTGAATCAATCGCCACATCAAACACCACCTGATTATGCTCAGATGCCATGGTTGATTTTTCTGTTACCACAGGGGCGACAATCACATCATAATGCTTTGTCTTACTCATGCTAGGCGAGCCTCCAGAGCTTCAATCGCGTCTTTGGTCAACACCAGTTTTGCACGCCGCAGAATATCATAAACATTAATACCCTGCACAGGCAGCACATCAATCAACGGAATGTTACGCGCAGCAAGCGAGAAATTATTATCCAGCTCAGCGCCACCAATAATAAGTGCATTGCTCAGATCCATCTTGGAAAAACTTTCGCGCAATGCTGCAGTTTTAGGGTCCTTGGCAACCGCCTTGTCCAAAACAATCAGATCACCGGCTTTAGCCTTGGCGCTCAGAGCATGCTTCAGAGCAAGCGCACGCACCTTTTTAGGCATAGCAACCGCATGGCTGCGAGGTGTTGGACCAAAAGCCCGTCCACCGCCACGAAAGATATTTACTTTCCGTGTACTGTGACGTGCACCACCGGAGCCTTTTTGCGCAACAAATTTCTTCATCGAACCTTTAATGTCAGCACGGTTTTTTACCGCGTGCGTTCCAGCCTGGCGCTTCAGCAACTGATAGCGAACCATCCGCTGCAAAATATCAGCCCGTGGCTCAAGACCAAAAATGGCATCTGCCAAATCAATCTTACCTGCGGCCTTACCATCAAGTTTTGTGACTTTGAGTTCCATTATTTGTCGCCCCCTTCAGCCGTAGTTTCTTCAGCCGGAGCCGCATCCGCTTTTACAGCGTTTGCATTATCAGCAACCGTAAACGAACCCGGGAAAGAAGCCCCCTCAGGACTTGCATGCTTTACCGCATCACGAATAAACACCCAGCCACCTTTTGATCCGGGAACAGAACCCCTGACCATGATAAGGCCGCGCTCGTTATCGGTACGCACAATGGTCAAATTCTGTGTGGTAACACGTTCAGCACCCATGTGCCCGGCCATTTTTTTGCCTTTGAACACTTTACCAGGATCCTGCGAGTTACCCGTAGAACCATGAGAACGGTGAGAAATAGACACACCGTGAGAAGCCCGAAGACCACTGAAATTGTGTCGCTTCATCGCCCCGGCAAAACCCTTGCCAACTGAAGTCCCGGTAACATCAACCAACTGACCATCAGAAAAATGATCTGCAAGCATTGAAGCACCAACCTCAATCAGGTTTTCCGCACTAACACGAAACTCGGCAACACAACGCTTGGGCTCGACTTTTGCAGCAGCAAACTGTCCCCGGCGAGCCTTGCTCACATTTTTAACTTTAGCAGCACCGGCACCCAATTGCAGGGCGGTGTAGCCATCTTTATCTTCCGTCCGCTGTCCTACCACCTGGCAGTTTTGCAGACCCAACACCGTCACAGGTACGTTTGTACCGTCGTCGGTGAAAATTCGGGTCATGCCCAGCTTCTGTGCGATCAATCCAGAACGCATTGGTTCAACCTCTTCCTTACAGCTCAAAACTAGAGCTTGATCTCAACATCAACGCCAGCGGCGAGGTCGAGCTTCATGAGTGCATCAACGGTTTGCGGTGTTGGCTCAACAATATCCAACAAACGCTTGTGAGTACGGATTTCAAACTGTTCCCGACTCTTCTTGTCCACGTGGGGCGACCGGTTGACAGTGAATTTCTCAATTCGTGTTGGCAAAGGGATAGGACCCCGCACCTGGGCACCGGTACGCTTCGCCGTAGAGACGATTTCGCGTGTCGATACATCAAGAACACGGTGGTCAAAGGCCTTAAGCCGTATACGAATATTTTGACTTTTCATTTCGTTTTTCCAAACAATTGGCAACGTAGCAGATTGTGATGGCGCGGCATTAAACAACCCCGCGCCGATTTCACCCGAAACTATGCGATGATTTTAGAAACAACACCAGAACCAACGGTCCGGCCACCTTCACGGATAGCAAAGCGAAGCTTTTCTTCCATGGCGATCGGCACGATCAGCTCAACATTAACTTCAACACGATCCCCAGGCATCACCATTTCGGTGCCTTCTGGCAAAGATACAACACCAGTCACATCAGTTGTACGGAAGTAAAACTGTGGACGATAGTTGGTGAAAAA
>JAJRRJ010000134.1 GCA_024279575.1 Alphaproteobacteria bacterium
GATACACAAAAGGCGTTACCATCGGTGCGCCAGATTTCAACAGAACTCGCAGTAAACCCACTCACAGTAACCAGGTCCTATCATTCTCTGGTTGAATTGGGTGTGGTGGAAAAGCGAAGGGGACTAGGAATGTTTTTGACTGAAAATGCCAAGGAAAAATTGCTGCACCACGAGCGTGAAAAGTTCCTGACCAAAGAGTGGCCTCGAATAATCGCACAAATTCATGCTTTGGATTTGGATGCTGATGAATTGCTGGGGTCTAAGTCCAACAAGAAAACGGGAGGGAAGTTTAATGCAAAATAGCGAAACTTCAAATGAGACGCCCATTGTTCAGGTACGCGGGTTGAGCAAGGGCTATGGAAAAACAAAAGTGCTCCATGGCATTGATTTCAGTATTCCCACAGGAAAAATTTATGGCCTGATCGGGCATAACGGGGCAGGGAAAACCACAGCAATCAATACTCTTTTGGGGTTAACCAATTACGAGGGAGATGTGCGTGTGCTGGGTATGGAACCTTTTGCCAATCGTGCTGAACTGATGCGTGATATTGCCTTCATTTCTGATGTGGCCAGCTTGCCACGGTTTCTAAAAGTTAACCAGTTGCTCGATATGATGGAGGGGCTTCACCCGAACTTTGTTCGCCAAAATGCCCAAAGCATGCTGCAAGATACTGATATTCGCGGCAATGTGAAAATCAAATCTTTGTCCAAAGGCATGCTCGCCCAGCTTCATCTGGCCGTAGTCATGGCGATTGATGCAAAATTGCTGGTCTTGGATGAGCCAACCCTTGGTTTGGACATTACGTTTCGCAAAAAATTCTATCGGAGACTGGTAGAGGATTATATGAGCGAAAATCGCTCAATTCTTATTACAACCCATCAGGTGGACGAAATTGAGTTTTTACTGAGCGACCTGATATTTATACGGGAGGGAAAAATTGTTCTCAACGATAGTATGGACAGTATTTCTCAGCGCTTCATACAGGTGCTTGTTTCAGCTGAACAGGTAAAAGAGGCCTTAAGCAAACGACCCGTTTTTTCTACCAAACAACTGGGTCAGACCATTATGATTTTTGATGGCTTAGATCAGGAAACCGCTGAGAGTTTTGGTTCCACCAGCACGCCATCTGTGAGTGACTTGTTTGTTGCATTGATGGAACAAAAATCTCAATCACAAGGAAAACTATAATGAGTGTTAGTGGCTTCACGGCGACAGGCAGCCTGTTGAAAAAAGAGTTTATTGAGCACAAAATCCCGTTTCTTTATGTCCCCGGCATATTTGTGACCTTGATATTTGGATCGTTTTTTGTCTCGGCCTGGAGACATGGGAAAAACTGGGAAATGGCCAGCTTGTTTGTTCCCCAAAATGAGGGGATTGATTTATTTAATGCGTTTTATTCCGTGTCCATTGTCCTATGGCTTGGATATTTGACCCTGATGCTGTTCGTTTATTTTTCAGCTAGTTTCAGTGCAGACAGAAAGGACAACGCCCTGTTGTTCTGGAAATCGCTGCCGGTTTCAGATCTGGAGGTGCTTGGGGTAAAAACGTTGGCGGGAATGCTGATGTTTCCGCTGGTAATTATGGGATGGGCGTTGGCAACAGCCGTATTCGGCTACATTATTTTAAGCGCGGTTTCAGCGACCAGTCCACTTGTCGCCGCACTTAATTCAGGCACCAGCTTGTGGACACTGCTAAACGTAGAAGTATCCTCCTTGATATTTGTCGGCATGTCATTGCTATGGTATCTGCCCATATTCACCTTTGTTGGCTTGCTTGGAACTGTCCTGAGAGGCTGGGCTATTCCTGCGTTTATTTTATTGATGGTGATGGTGGGCGTTCTGGAAAGTATCATAAACTTTGCCCAGGGTGGACAGATTTCTGAATGGTTGTCTTTTCGCTTTGAAGCGCCGTTTAGAATTGCCAGTGATATGGCCGAGAATATCGCCGGAAACGCCGAATTCAGGGTAATGGATATAATTTCGGTAACAAACTTCGTTCCAGCCTACCTTTCACGGATTGACTGGACAGAGATGGTGGCAGGATGGTTGTTTGCAGCAATTTTTGTATATCTGGCCAGCGAATATCGTCGCCGCAGGCTTGCTGCATAAGATTCACCCATTTGAGTTGTCAGCAATAGTCCGGCGGGAACAATCCGCCGGATTTTTTGTGCCCGATTTTGTTTTTTAACATGAATGCTTGCTGAACGGCCTGATCAGGGTCGGTTCAAGCAGGGTGAGTTAGAAAGGATTTATCAAAACAAAAAGGGACCAAGAAAATGAACACAGCTATAAAGAATCTGATCGCTGCCACCAACGCGGGACTTCTAATTGCTGGTGCCGCCGCCTTTTCCATCAGCCCGGCAATGGCCGCCGGTTATGATGTGGGAAAAGCAGGGCAGGTGGTAAATGTTCAATCCTGGGACCAACTGAATGTGCGCAAATGGCCAGCCCACTATTCGCAGAAAATTGGCGCGTTTGCACCTGGCACCTATGTCTATATTGAACGCTGTATTGTCAAAGAAAATGCCGCTGACTGGTGTAAAGTTGGGCGCGACAGCACCTATGGCTGGGTCAATTCCCGCTACCTGAAATTGGCGCAACAGCCCATTATGTGAAACTCGTAAACTTTCTTTTCCTATCCTCCCTGACCTCTTTGAGGTTGACTTTACTCCGCTTTTGTTTTCCCTGAACAGGGTTGCAGGGCGGAGTTTTTTTATGGCAAATCCAGTTTTAGCAGAACTGTTTCGAAATAACTGGGTGGAAAATATTCACCGCGGAGCGTTTGTTGTGGTGGACGATGCACAAACAGTGGTTGCATCGGCGGGGGATTTTGAAAGGGTGATTTTTCCCCGTTCAGCGATCAAATCCATGCAGGCCCTGGCATTGTTCAAGTCCGGTGCGGTGGAAAAGTTTAATCTGAATGAGCGACAAATTGCTATTGCGTGTGCCTCCCATCACGGGGAACCTGCGCATATTACCGCTGTGAGTGAGTTTCTCGAGATCATTGGATGCAATGAAAATGATTTGGAATGTGGTGCCCACGCCCCCTCAAACCGCGAGGCGCGTAATAACCTGTTTGGTGCAGAGGGAAGGGCAGGCAATTTGCACAATAACTGTTCGGGAAAACATGCTGGGATGCTCGCCGTCGCCAAGGCAATAGAAGCGCCAGTTGCCGGGTATTCCGAACGCGATCATCCGGTACAAAAGCTGGTGCGTAAAAGTGTGGAAGAGGTGCTGGGTATTACGTTATCGAGCCAAATGTGTGGAACCGATGGGTGTTCTATCCCCACTTGGGCCGCCCCTTTAAGGAGTTTTGCCGCTGGGTTTGCAAAAATGGCAACGGGCAGGAACTTGGATCAAAATACTCAAAATGCCACAACCCGAATTTTTGATGCAATAGTTGCAAACCCGTTTCTGGTGGGTGGATCAGAGGTGTTTGATACTAAGGTGATGGAACATTTTGGCACGCGATTGGTTTGCAAAATTGGTGCTCAGGGTGTGTTTTGTGGCGCGATCCGCGATTTGGGTTTGGGCTTTGCCCTCAAGTGTGATGATGGCAATAGCCTGGCGGCACAAGTTATGGTGGCTAAAATGTTGATGGACATCGCTCAGCCCAATCAACCTCAGAGGGACTTTTTGCGTAAACGGCAAAGCATTGTCTTGAAAAACTGGCGAAAAAAAGAAGTTGCAATCACGAAAGCGCGTGCTTGATCAGGCTTTCTGAATATTTTCCCAAATGTTTTTTGTTAGAACAATTTGTCCAGGAAAATATACCCGAAAATATACCCGAAAATTTCCTTCGCTTCTGTTTGACACAAATCATGGAAAACTCCCCGGTATTTGTCATACATCAGATGTTATGCATGTGCGGGAAATCGTATTTGTTCAATCTGTTTCGCCATGTGCGTAACCTCTGAATACTCATGAAACACAAATCCTGAAAGGAGGGCACCATGTTTGGGCTCACAGGATGGAGAAAGCGGGTTTCTGGGGCAATTATTGTGGTTACTGCCCTTGCTGGCTTACCTTCGATGATTAATGCGGTAAATGCCGCTGAAGATGAAATGGACATCGTTTCTATTGTCCGCGGTGGTCTGCTTTATGACAAATGGTATAAAGTGATTAAGGCTCCCGACCCCGAAGAAACCCACGCGGTCTGGCCCGCGAGCAACACCAATAAGAGTGGCGCGACACCTCACAGCTGCAAATCCTGCCATGGCTGGGATATGATGGGTGTTGACGGGGCCTATAGTTCAGGCTCCTATTTGACTGGTATTAAAGGTCTTACAGGTATGATCGGTATGCCGATTCCTGACGTTATGGCCATTATCAAAGACGACATGCATGGCTATGTTGGGATGATGGATGAAGCAGATTTTTATGATCTGGCAAACTTTGTTTCCAACGGTCAGATTGATATGGATGCTGTGATTGATCGTGAAACAAAGGCTGCAAATGGTGACGTGGCTCAAGGTGGAGCATATTATGGCACAGTTTGCGCAAATTGCCATGGGGTCGATGGTGACTTGCCCAAGGATATGGGCACCACGCTGGGGACTCTTTCTAATGCGAATCCGTGGGAGATTATTCAAAAAATCCTGAATGGTCAGCCCGCTGAAGAAATGCCGGCGATGCGTGCATTTGATGTCCAGGTTTCAACCGATATCCTTGCATACCTTCAGACGCTCCCTGAAGCTGAATAACGGCAAAGTGTAAGCTTATGCCCGCATCATCTTATTTTAATGGTGCGGGTCACGTTGGTTCATATTGGCTGGAGTGTGAGGCATGGTTCAGTTTTTCAAAAGAATTTGGCGCTGGTTCTGGACGCCTTCAAAACGGATTGCACTTGGTGCTATCGTTCTGGTCGGGTTTGTCGGTGGTATTGTATTCGGCGGTGGGCTTTACACCGCAGTTAAAGCAACAAGCTCCCTTGAGTTTTGTATCTCGTGCCACGAAATGGAACAGGTCGTTTATCCCGAATATCAGGCAAGCCTTCATTATTCCAACGCCTCGGGCGTGCGCGCCGTTTGTTCAGATTGCCATGTTCCCCATGAATGGGGGCCAATGATGATCCGAAAAATACAGGCCAGTGGCGAAGTTTGGGCCAAAATTCTGGGACGAATAGATACACCGGAAAAATTTGAAGAACACCGATGGACAATGGCCAATCGTGTTTGGGATTCAATGCTTGCGAACGACAGCCAGCAATGCCGGAACTGCCATGAATACGAAGCGATGAATTTTGAATTGCAGGGTCGCCGGGCACGGGTGAAAATGCAGGAGGGGCATGAACAGGGTAAGACCTGCATTGAATGTCATAAGGGTGTTGCCCACAAATTACCGCAAGATCCCAACCAGCCTGAACGCGAGGATTAGCATCGCCAGGAGTTAGGTTTGCGTGTTGTCTGAAAGTGATATTTGAGGGAACATTTCCTTGTCGCGAACCAGATCGCTTGAACTGATTTCTCTCCATCGCGCACCAACAATTCCCCCTTCCGAAGCATCCACAATCATATTGTCACTGATTTTTGCGTGGCCGCCGCCCTCAACAACACTGACCGCAATGCCATATTTGATCTGCCGAACAATATTATCTGAAACCAGAACATTGCGTAAATATGTACCCCATCCAACCGCAATGCCAACGCCGGGTACATTTTCAACAATATTTGCATTGATTGCAGTATCGGCCTCGGCGAAAATACCTATGGGGGTTGTATCTGGATTGGTGGGGGAAAAGGGCATGATATTGCGCACAATATTATTGGAACAGATTGCCAGACGCCCCCCCTCATCAAAGTTGGTAATCGAAATTCCCGTGGCGGCCCCATCAATCAGATTATTGGAAATGATGGA
>JAJRRJ010000135.1 GCA_024279575.1 Alphaproteobacteria bacterium
GTCCTTTATGTAAGCGCTTACCCGACACACGACCAAAAAAAGCCCGGTGCTCTTTTTGGCGACCAGACTTTGAGGGATAATTATCTGACATCAAGAATAAACGGCGTCTTTAAAAGCCTTGACCAGGTTGGTTTTTTCCCATGAAAAAGTGCCTCCACGACCAGGTTTTCGTCCAAAGTGCCCATAGGCTGCGGTTATTGCGTAAATGGGTTTATTAAGGTCCAGTGTCTTTCGGATACCGCTCGGGGAAAGGTCCATGACCTTGATAACAGCTTTTTCAAGAGCTGAATCTTCGACTTTACCGGTGCCGTGGGTATCAACAAATATCGACAGGGGTTGCGCCACCCCGATAGCGTAGGAAATCTGAATGGTACAGCGTTCAGCAAGTTTTGCCGCAACGATGTTTTTGGCCAGATAACGCGCCGCGTAAGCGGCTGACCGATCCACTTTTGTCGTGTCTTTTCCAGAAAAGGCGCCGCCGCCATGGGGTGCTGCACCCCCATAGGTATCAACAATGATCTTACGACCGGTCAGTCCGGCATCGCCATCCGGGCCACCAATTACAAATTTACCTGTGGGATTGATATACCAGACACAATCATCAGCGATTTTGAAATCACCAAAAGCCTCACGGATATAGGGTTCAACTACTTCGCGGACTTTGTCTGAATCCCAACTTTCGTCCATATGCTGGGTCGAAAGTACAATTTGAGTAACCTCTTTGGGTTTGCCATCCTCATAGCGAACAGTCACCTGGCTTTTTGCATCCGGGCCAAGTTTACCCACATCACCCTCACCCTTCTTTCTTGCAACAGCAAGAAGCTCCAGCATTTTATGGGCAAAATAAATTGGTGCCGGCATCAATTCAGGGGTTTCATTACACGCATAACCAAACATAATCCCCTGGTCACCCGCGCCCTCGGCACCCTGTTCATCGGCAGCATTGTCCACCCCTTGGGCAATTTGGGCCGACTGGAAATGCAAAAGCACATCGATACGAGCTTTTTTCCAGTGGAACCCCTCCTGCTCATAACCAATATCACGAATAGCCCGCCGGGCCGCTGAGCGGAACCGGGCCGGGTTTATAACATCGTTGCCATTTTTATCTTTTTTTATCAGCGTTGAGGGCACCCGCACTTCCCCCGCGATCACCACTCGATTGGTTGTGGCTAAAGTCTCGCAGGCAATGCGGACATCCATGGGGTCCGTACCCGTTTTTTTGGCTTCTTTATAAACCAGATCGACAATTTCATCGGAAATCCGATCGCACACTTTATCAGGGTGGCCTTCAGAAACAGATTCAGAGGTAAAGAGATAAGAAGGTCGGGCCATAGGGCAACTCCGCAATAGGCAAATAACTGCAAGTCAGACGTGATTTTGCCAGTCAATAATAATTCGGTCAAGGTGGATATAAAGAAAAGTTTATATGAGTGCAACTTAGCAGAGCTGAACTTATAAGTGATTAAGATTTTTTGCGGAGAAAGTGCGTACCCAAAGAAAATAAAAACCCAACCAGCAAAACAGCAAAAAACGGCAAATTCTGATATGTGGAAAAAAATGTCCGCTCAAGACGGTTGGGCATATCGGCATCTATCAATCCAGTTTCGCCCGCTTCCATCACACCGGTCAAACGCCCCAGAGGATCAATTATGGCACTTCTGCCGGTGTTTGCCACCCGCACCATAGGGATGCCATGCTCAACCGCACGCAACCGGGCATGGTGAAAATGTTGCGCCGGGCCGATTGAGTTATCAAACCATGCGTCATTTGTCAGATTAAGAATAAACTGGGCCTGTTCCATATCCATACCATCACGGGCGGTAAAAATATCACCAGAAAATATTGCCTCATAACAGATCAGGGGCAGGAAAGGGGGGGTTGCGGGTGTTTGCATTAATAGCCTGTTCTCCCCGGCACTCCAGCCACGACTGCCCGTCACAAATTGTTGCAGGCCAAAGCGAGAAAAAAACGATTGAAAAGGCAGATATTCTCCGATTGGAACCAGATGGGTTTTGTCATATCTGGCCACGGTTTCCCCCTCTGAATTCAGAGCCAGAATAGAATTATACTCAGACCTGGATGTCAAAGAAGATGTCTCTGTGTTTGGCACCCCCAATATAAGTGTGGTGCGGGGGGGGAGCATTTGTGCAATACGCACCAGACTTACAGGATAGTCCTGCAAAAAAAACGGCAGTGCCGCTTCGGGCCAAATCACATGGGTTATGCCCAACAGGCCGGTATTGTCGGGTCCTGTTTGACTGGAGGAAAGCGCAATCAACCGGTCAAGAATTGCAAGCTCATTCCCGGGAAGCCATTTTTGAGCCTGAGCAATACCAGGTTGAACCAGGCGCAGCCGCATGTCAGTGCGCATGGTAATATCTGAGCCAGTCAGGCGATTTTGCCCATATCCAAGCTGAAGTGCCAACAGGCTCAGGACAATAAAAAGCGGGATCAAACGCGTGGTCAGGGCACGTTCGTCAGCGGGCCAGATGAGTGCCAAAACAAACCCGGAAAATGCCGCCACAAAGGTAAGGCCAAACACACCAATAAGGGAGGCGGCCTGCATCATGGTTTCATTTGCCGTGAGGGCATAGCCAAGTAGATCAAACGGAAATCCGGTAAATAAAGTGGCGCGCATAAATTCCGCACCGGCAACAAACACACTCAATGTCACCACCCGGACCCATGAATCTGTCCACAGCAAATGAGCCAATGCGCTGGCCAGGCCCCAATAAAGCGCCAAAAGGGCAGAAAGGGCAATCAGAGCAAATGGCATGGCCGCAAGCCCCAATCCCCCTTCAACCAGAAATGCAAATCCAATCCAGTGCAGTGAAACCAGAAAATATCCAAAACCAAAACTAAACCCGATGTGAAAAGCGGGACCAAACAGGCGCTTTAGCCCTGTTTCTTTTTCTGCCCCGTCAAGGCACCACACCCACAAAGGAAGCGCCAGATATAATCCGAGTAAAAAAAATAACGGGGGCATAGACAGTCCAGCCAGCGCACCGGCAAGCACCATGATCATTGCACGGTGCCAGCCATAGGCAAGAATGCATTTCTGGGCAATCCAACTCACGTTTACCGATGCCTTACATTATTTGATACGAAACATCCCCGATAAGCCATTTATGCCGAGGAGGTATCAACGTTGGATATATCCGCAGTTTTTTGCTTTTCCAGGCGGGAATCAGGCCGGGTTTTATTGCGCACATTCAGTTTACGGGGTCGGCGAAGAATCCGTACCTTTTTAACCCGGCGCGGGTCCGCCTGCAGGATTTCAAATTCAAATCCTTTCATAAGGGTAATTACTTCAGCCTTTACCGGAATACGATCAATCAACGCAAATACCAAACCGCCCAATGTATCGGCTTCTTCAGCAATATCACCGGGGTCAAAATCCGGTCCAATCACTTCACGCAATTCCTCTAACGAGGCGCGGGCATCAGCACAATAGATGTTTTCCGCTTCCCGGGTTACCAGTGCCAATTCCTCATCATCGTGTTCATCTTCAATGTCACCAACCACGGTTTCCAGCAAATCTTCAATGGTTACCAGCCCATCGGTGCCCCCGTATTCATCAACCACAATCGCCATGTGCAAGCGCGTGGCCTGCATGGATTGCAACAGGTCCCCAACCGGCATTGAAGGGGGCACAAACAGCACCTGACGGGCGCAATCAAGATCCTTTAATTTATGCTTTAGGGCGGGGTTGAGCATTCTAATGGGCGAACCGTTGGGTTTTTCAACCGGTGCCGACAGGTGCTGCAAGGCATCCTTTATGTGGATCATACCTATGATATTATCCAGAGTCTCAGTGTAGACCGGCAATCTTGAATGCCCGGATTCGCGCAATTTTTCCACCAGCTGACCTAAAGATTCTTCCACATCGGCAGCTTCAATATCGACGCGCGGAACCATTACATCCTCAACCCGGGTGCCAGCCAGCTTAAGCACATTGGCAAGCATTGTACGTTCTGCGCCGGAAAAAGATGTGGTCAACGCCCCCTCCCCCTGAAGGGCCAGACGCAGGTCATCGCGCAAAGTGGGGGGCGCGGGGGAAATCAAAAGCTTGACCCTCTCCCAGAATCCAGGTCGAGCATTGGCTGATTGGGGAATTTCCAGGGATTGGGTTTGAGTGTCGCGTTTCAGGCGATGCGGCCGGGGCGCCGCGGCGGTCGACTGGTCGGGTTCGTTCATGGTGTGGTCCGCAAAAACAGCGCGGGGGTTTCTCCGTTTGTTATTTGGTTAAAAAGGCCCCATTGGGGGCAAAATATGCGCAAACATATGCCAGAATCAGTCTTCATAGGGGTTATCTATCCCTATTTGCATCAGAATGTCTATTTCAAGGCTTTCCATCTGCTTGGCATCTTTGTCATTTTCATGATCATACCCAAGGATATGTAAAAATCCATGTAGCACGAGATGCGCAAAATGATCGGCAAAAGGCTTTTGTTGTGTCTTTGCTTCGCTGATAATCGTTTGACGGGCCAGAACAATATCCCCCATCATGCCGCAAAGGGGTGCAAATGCATCAATCTGGGGAAAAGAAAGAACATTGGTGGTTTTATCCAGCTTTCGCCATTTTGAGTTCAGCTGACGCTGTGCCTCATCATTTGAAAGCACAACACATATTTCACAGGGGCCAATGACAACGGGCGTAATAACCTGCATGGCTTTTTCAATGGAGGCAATAACCAGATTTTGCACCTGTTTATCCTGCCAATGCGCATCCAAATAAACAATATCAATTTCCAGAGGGAACAATTCGTTTTTCCCGAAAACTTCTAAAACTGTCATTTTCTGGAGCCGGGAAGCTGCGTTTGCTGATCATAGGCGCGTACAATGCGGGCCACCAGTGGATGACGCACCACATCCTCAAAAGAAAACCTTGAAATATTTACCCCATCAACCCCATTGAGCAGATCGACAGCCTGCACAAGTCCTGAAACCTGCCCGGGGGGCAGATCAACCTGCGAGGGGTCGCCGGTTACGATCATTTTGGAGTTTTCCCCCATGCGGGTAAGAAACATTTTCATCTGCATGGCCGTTGTGTTTTGCGCCTCATCCAGAATAATCACTGCATTGGATAAGGTACGCCCGCGCATAAAGGCCAACGGCGCTACCTCAATCAGGCCCGATTCCAGAAACCGCTCAACATTTTCAGGATGCAACATATCATAGAGCGCATCATAAAGGGGGCGCAAATAGGGATCGACCTTTTCCTTCAGGTCTCCGGGCAAAAAACCCAGTCGCTCCCCCGCTTCCACCGCCGGGCGCGACAGGATAATGCGATTGATATCACCCCGTTCGAGCAAAGAGGCGGCAAAGGCCACCGCCAGATAAGTTTTGCCGGTACCTGCAGGGCCAATGCCAAAACACAGGTCATTACCGGCAAAGCTGCGCATATAGGCGTCCTGGGCGGGGGTGCGGGCAACAATGGTCGATTTACGGGTCGCAATTTGCGCCATACGGACACGCCCGCCGTTTTCCAGCGTGGGCAAAGGCAATTGCGCGTCCCTGGTTTGCACCATGCGAATAATGCCATCCACATCAGCAATGGCGACACTCCCCCCCTGCTCAAGCAGATCATAAAGAGATTCAAGAACGGTTCGGGTTAATTCGATGGCCCCCTGGGGACCCTTAAGCATCAAATGGTTGCCACGGGGCGTAATCTGAACATTCAAACGCTGTTCAATCAAGGCGATGTTCTGGTCAAATTCCCCATAAAGCTGAACTGCCAGTCGATTGTCTTCAAAGGCCATTTCCAATTGGCCAAGGGAGGGGGTTTTGTGTTCACTCAAGTTTTTTATGCACTCCGTTCCGAGATGGATTGAGATAGGTTTGATGCCATACTAACGCCTTGAGAGGCGGGGGTGTCAATCAATTCCCCATATAGTGAATTTGGTCCGACAGATTTAATTCCTACCGGCACAATTGAGCCAATAAGTGAAGTATCAGCATCCAAATGCACCGCTTGCAAATAAGGGGAACGCCCCGCGACCTGCCCCTTCAGGCGTCCCTTTTTTCTATCAAAACATCCATCTTCTGCCCTGCGCAGGCCTGATTGAAGGCGCTTTGTCCCTGCTTGATCAGGCTTTGCAACGCCTGAAGCCGCTCATCGGCTACCTGGCGCTCCACCTGATCATCCATTAAAGCACCGGGGGTGCCGGGGCGCGCAGAATATTTGAACGAATAGGCCGAGGCGTACCCTATTTCTTTCACCAGCGTCATTGTATCCGCAAAGTCCGCATCAGTTTCACCAGGAAACCCAACAATAAAATCACCCGACAGGGCAATATCAGGCCGGGCGGTGCGTATTTTTTCAATTACTTGAAAATATGATTTTGCCGTATGTTTGCGGTTCATGGCCTTTAAAATTCGATCGGAACCGGATTGAACGGGCAAGTGCAAATAGGGCATTAACTGGTCAAGATCACGGTGAGCGGCGATAAGTTCATCATCCATATCATTGGGGTGAGATGTGGTATAGCGCAGGCGGTCAAGCCCGTCTATTTTTGCCAATTCAAATAAAAGCGCGCCCAACCCCTTGTCGGTGCCCTCCGCTCCCTGCCCATGATAGGCGTTCACATTCTGGCCCAAAAGGGTAATTTCACGCACCCCGGCATCAGCGAGGTTTTTTGCCTCCTCAACAATGCGAGAAAGAGGACGGGATACTTCATTGCCACGGGTATAGGGAACCACGCAAAACGAACAAAATTTGTCACAACCCTCCTGCACCGTTAAAAACGAGGTCAACCCCCGGGAAATGGTTACTTTTTTTGTGGGTGCGGGCAGATGTTCAAATTTATCCTCAATGGGGAATTCGGTGTCAATAACCCGGCCATTCTCAGCTTTGGCCACCAGTTCGGGCAAACGGTGATAGGACTGGGGCCAACCACCAGATCGACCACTGGCGCACGCGCTATAATCTCATCCCCTTCAGCCTGGGCAACACAACCGGTAACGCCGATCCTGGTGGATTTTCCAGCCTTGTGGCGTTCATCGCGCAGTTTTTTCATCCGTCCCAGTTCTGAAAACACCTTTTCGGAGGCTTTTTCGCGAATATGGCAGGTATTGAGCAGAATGAGGTCCGCATCTTCTATGGTGCCGGTTTGGGTGAAACCTTCTGGCGCAAGGGCA
>JAJRRJ010000136.1 GCA_024279575.1 Alphaproteobacteria bacterium
ATCCGGGGGAAGTGGACGTTAATGTTCATCCGGCAAAGGCAGAACTCAGATTTCGCGATAGCGGGGGGGTTCGTTCCGCCGTAATTGCGGCCATTGGCATTGCGCTGAGCGAAGCGGGTTATCGGGCCTCCTCCCATTTAAGCAAAAATACGCTCGACGCATTTCAGGCACCAGGTTCTTACCCGGAAAAACCGCCCCCTTTCACTTCACCCCCAGCAGGTTTTAGTGCGGAACCTTCATATGACGAACCCACATTAAGTGGCATGAGCGAGCCAAGTGCACATTTTGAAGCACAATCTGAAAATAAAACCGGGGAAGATTTTCCTCTAGGAGCTGCACGCGCGCAAGTGTTTGCAAATTATATTGTTGCCCAGTCAGATACTGCATTGGTGCTGATTGATCAGCATGCGGCCCACGAACGACTGGTTTACGAAAAATTCAAAGTCGAGCTGACAAAGGGAAATGTCGCCGCGCAGGCTCAGCTTATTCCGGTAATCATTGATCTTCCTGAGGAGGATTGCCTTCGACTGGAAGATGCCGCGCCAGAACTGGATAAACTGGGGTTGGGGGTTGAGCGGTTTGGCCCAAGGGCCATTGCTGTGCGCCATATTCCGGCGCTGCTTGGGCAAGCCGATATCCACTCACTTGTCAAAGACCTGGCAGACGATCTGGCGGAGTTAAATAGCTCGATTGCTCTTAAGGAGCGCATGGAAAAAATTATTGGCACAATGGCCTGTCACGGTTCAGTCCGTTCGGGCCGCCGCATGAAAGTTGAGGAAATGAATGCCCTGCTGCGGGATATGGAAAAAACGCCCCATTCGGGCCAATGTATTCATGGTCGCCCCACATATGTGGAATTGAAAAAAGAAGACATAGAGCGCCTGTTTGGACGCAGTTGAGTTCTTAGCATCAAAATTCAAGAGACAACGATGACAATAGACAATATTATTTTTGACTGGGACGGCACCCTTGGCAGAACACTACATCTGTGGCTTGCCGGATACCGGCAGGGAATAGACAATCAGGGCTATACATTCAGTGACGTAACGATTACGCAGGATTTTTTTTATGAGCATGACAAGGGTCAGTTGAAATATCCCCAAATAGATTTCTCCCGTCTGCTTAATGACGCTTATGCCCACATGGAACAGGAACTTCCCTCACTTGAACTTTATGAGGCGGCGGAGGAAACCCTGGCCATTCTGGCAGAAAACGGCACCCAAATGGCCCTTGTTACTTCAAGCTCAAGAGACCTGCTGTTTAGCGGCATGGGGGCTCACGGGCTGGAAAAATACTTCTCTTCAATCATCGCTGGCGACGAGGCCAAAGTTCATAAACCCGACCCCGCTCCTTTTATAAAAACCATGAAAAATACGGGCATGCAGGCTAAAAATACATTGATTATCGGCGATGCACGGACTGACATTCTTGCCGGCAAAGCCGCAGGGATGAAAACCTGCGTTTTTGCCCCGGAGGAAAACCGTCTGTTTCATTGCTTTGAAGGCCTGGCAGCCTCGGGGGCTGATTTTACCATTCCGCAATTGATGGAGCTTGCGGAACTGGTGTGAGAACCGGACAATTTGTTAAATTTTATGCCAAAACCTGCAAAAAGTGAATTGTGCTGGTGCCATAATCGCGAACGTCAATCAATTGAAACCCGGCAGGAAATTCCAGAGCTATCCCGCGCTTTTCTTCCAAAACAATCAATGCACGAGGGGCAACCCACCCCCCCTTCAATGCGGCGTCAAGCGCCTTTTCACCTAAGCCCTTGCCATAGGGGGGATCAATGAAAATCAGGTCAAACGGCTCAAATTTTTCCACATAACCCAGTTGCGTTGCATCGCGTTTTAAAAGTTTGCTTTGCCCGCCAACTCCAAAATTTTCAATATGCCCGCGGATAATGCCACGCGCCTGCACCCCGATATCAACAAAAGCGGCAAGGGTTGCGCCCCGTGAGAGTGCCTCAAGTCCCAACGCCCCTGTTCCGGCAAAAAGGTCGAGTACTTTGAGCCCTTCAAAATTTGCACCCAGCCTTGAGCTGAGGATCGAAAATACCGCTTCACGCACCCGATCAGAGGTGGGGCGAATGGCGTTATCCGCTGGGGTATTCAGTTTTCGCCCCCCAAACTTCCCGGCAATAATACGCATTTATTTGCGGGTTGGTTTAGGGCGAGATGGGCGGGAGGGACGCGCGGGACGATCTTTGCTTTGTGTTCGCTCGCCTCTAGCACTGCGCTCCCCTCTATCATTTTTATCTGTGCGTTCCTTGCGTGAAAAATCCGGCTTTCCGCCAAAGGCCCCCTTGCCTCTTTGTGCACCTTTGCGATCCGACCCGCCTTTTGAGCCTTCTCTTGGCCCACCTCTTGCGCCGCTCCCCGGACCACCGCGTGGACCACCTCGGCCCTCACGCTCGTCGCGTTTACTTTTGGCCTGAGGTTCAAACATTTCAGCATCACGCCCATCAGAAAAATGAACTTTTCGCAAACTATCCTGATCCGGCGCACTGGCAGGACCGCGTTTATCCTTGTCATCACGCCCCCTGAACCCCATTGATCTTGGGCTGGCGCGACCTCGCGTTTCAGTTTGCTCAGATGGCGGTTTTTCAATTCTGGAACGTTGTTTTTTACTTTGATTTGGCACAGCGGGGAGCGCATCGGGCATTGGGGACTTAAAATCCACCCCTGATTTTTTTGCCAGTTTTTGACCAAGTTGATCCTGAAGTACCCGCGCCTTTACCGTATCAATGGCGCCCACAGGAATGTCCCCCAACTGGAAGGGGCCAAAAGAAGTGCGAATAAGCCGGTTGACCTGCAAGCCAAGTGCACCAAGCACTTTTTTAATTTCGCGGTTTTTGCCCTCACTGAGCGCCACGACAAGCCAGACATTGCTCCCCTGTTCGCGTTCAAGTTTGGCCTCGATTGGGCCGTATTTTATACCCTCTACGGTGATACCGAATTTTAGTTTATCAAGTTGAGCCTGCGTTACCCGTCCGTGGGCACGCACGCGATAGCGTCGAAGCCAGCCGGTGGCGGGCAATTCCAACGTGCGCTTGAGCCCACCATCATTGGTCAGCATCAACAGCCCTTCGGTGTTGATATCCAATCGTCCCACGCTCATGACACGGGGAAGTCCGCGACGGGCAAATTCTTCAAAGACCGTGGGGCGACCCTCAGGATCGCTTTCTGTGACCACAAGTCCGGCAGGTTTATGATAGAGCCAGACCCGGGTGCCTTTCTTTTCGGAAATGGCAGTACCATCCACTTCGACCGCGTCAGTGTCAGACACGTTAAAAGCAGGTGTTCGAATCAATTTCTGATTGACCCGAACCCGGCCATCTTTGATCCATTGTTCGGCCTGCCGACGTGAACAAAGCCCATGACGGGCCATAACTTTGGCCAGACGATTTCCCGACATGGACTTATCGGCCGTTGGGTTTTGGCTATTATCACCCATGGCGGGCTCCAAATTTTAGTGTAAAAATATCTATGTAGCGGAAACTTAAGTGCCTTGCAAAGCGGCCCGAATTGCTGGCGGACACCTGGGATCATCCAGGGGCACAAGATCACCATTTTCTGCCAGACAGACCAAATCCTGATTATTCACTTTAGTAAAATATGTGTCCGGGGGCAAATAGAGGGGCCGCGGGCCGGATTGAAGACGATCTGCTGTCATGCGTGCAGTCAGCTGACGGGTTTCAGCAACAGTTAGTGGCCGCCCCGATAGGGTACGCAGATCAACGACACGGGCATTGCGCAGGCGTGCAAGCATTTCTTCAGACATTCCGGTGACATCAATTTGAACAGTATCAGAATCTTCAGGCAACTCGCTTGCACTTGATTGCGTGGGGGTGGGCAGGCTTGCCGTCTGGTTAGGCAAAACCAGCGGTGCGCGTGGCGAATCAAGACTATCCTTTTGATCACGATCCAGCACCCCAAGTCCGCGCAATGTTTCGCTCATCACCTCACGCTCAAAGGTTGAGGGATCCACAAAGGCATTTGTTCCTTCAACCGTCGTGCAGGCGGCTAGAAATGGCAACATCAACGCCAAACCGATCGGACCAAGAGTGCGCATAATTTTGACCTTCAGAAATTTCATTTTAACCGCAAACCACCCATAAATACTGCCCTTATGCGCTCCGCAAACCAAGTGCGCAGACATTCCTTATTGCAAATTCTGCTCTAACGCCAGAATTTGGTGCCATTGCAGTTAAGTATTTAACTGTCTTTTTGGCAGAAGCGTGTCCAAAATCAAGATCAATGCACCAAGTGTGATCGCCAGATCTGCCAAATTGAACACAAAAAACGCCCTATCTCCCCAAAACAGATGAAAAAAGTCCGCCACCGCCCCATAAAATACCCGATCAACAATATTTGACAAAGCGCCACCCAGCGCCAGTGCCAGTCCAAGGCGGGGCAGAAAATCTTTTGCTGTGGTCCACCACCAGACCAGCATTGCAAGGGCTACACCAAGAATTACCATGATTGCCGGTTGAGGTAAATTGCCCAACAAACCATAGGAAATCCCCCGGTTCCAGACCATTGTATAATCAAGAAACGGCAAAAACTGCACATACTCCCCCCCGGACCATCCCTCAATATCGAGCTGGTAAAATTTATGCACCCGGTCAATCAAAAACACATCAAAGCCAAAAATGAAGCTAAAAAGGGCTGATTTTTTTTGAAGCACGCTCATTCGCTGGCCGCCGCCGCCTCAAGTTCACGCATGGCAGCAGCATCACGGGGGGAAAGGTCAGGATACTCCGCATCGCTTCCCACATCAGAGGAAACTTTCCATGAACGGGCGCAACGACTTCCTGTCGCGCGTGCAAAAACCGCCGATACGCCGGGCACGTCATCCAGCCGAAACGCCTCTAACGGCCCCTCTCCCTGAATGATTTCAATATTGCTGGTTATTGAAATTTCAGCCATGTCCTGGCCGTGTTGTGCAACATAAAGATCCACATCAGCAACATAAACCTTTGGTGCTGCCTCAAGGGATGAACCGATGGTTTTTTCCTTGCGCTCCACTTCCAGCGCCCCGGTAACAACTTTACGGACCGCGCGAATTTTTGCCCATTTTTCTTCCAGTTCAACATTTGCCCAATTCTGCGGGACATCCGGGAACAATTGAAGATGAACCGAAGAATCTTCGCCCGGATTACGTTCCAGCCAGATTTCTTCCATGGTGAACACCAGAACAGGGGCCAGCCATGTGGTCAGGCAATTGAACATTTCATTTAAGACCGTCAGCGATGCGCGGCGGGTATTGGAAGAAACGGGATCGCAATAAAGCGCATCCTTGCGGATATCAAAATAGAAAGCGGACAGTTCCAGATTCATGAAGTTGGAGAGGGTCGAGACAACCTTTTTATAGTCAAAATCATTATAGGCCTGACGCACAACCTTATCCAGCGCCGCCAGACGCGACAACATAAGTTGTTCCAACTCTGGCATATTCTCAAACGCTACCACATCATCATCGCTGAAATGGGCGAGACTACCCAGGATAAAGCGGAATGAGTTACGCAATTTTCGATAGGTTTCCACATTTGTCTTGATGGCCTCATCCCCAAGCCGCTGATCTTCCCAATAATCAACCGATGCCGTCCACAGGCGCAAAATATCAGCGCCGTACTGTTTGACAATATCCTGGGGGGCCACCGTGTTGCCGATGGATTTGGACATTTTTCGGCCCTTGGCATCCATGGTAAAACCATTGGTTAAAACCGCATCATAGGGCGCGCGCCCACGGGTCCCACAACTTTCCAGCAAGGAGGAATGGAACCAGCCGCGATGCTGGTCAGTGCCTTCCAGATAAAGCGAAGCGGGCCATTTCAGATAGGGCCATTTTTCTCTGTTTTCCAGCACAAAAGCGTGGGTGGAACCACTATCAAACCACACATCAAGAATGTCGGTGACCATGGTCCACTGACCGGAATTTTCCACCCCTTCAAGGAAGCGTTCTTTTGCCCCATCGGCAAACCATGCGTCCGCGCCTTCTTTTCTGAACGCTTCGATGATGCGCTCGTTGACCGCCTCATCCTTGAGAATTTCATTGGTGTCCTCATTGACAAAAACGGCGATGGGCACGCCCCAAGCTCTTTGCCGGGAAAGCACCCAATCAGGGCGGTTTTCAATCATGGCGCGCAGGCGGTTCTGGCGCGAGGCGGGTACAAAGCGAGTGGCGTCAATGGCATTAAGGGCGCGGGCGCGCAATGTGTCGCCTGTTCCGCCGTCCAAATCCTTGTCCATATAAACAAACCATTGGGGGGTGTTCCTAAAAATAATTGGCTTTTTGGAACGCCATGAATGGGGGTAGGAATGTTTGACCCGTCCACGGGCGAACAGGTTGTTTGCGTTGATGAGCGCGGCAATCACTCGCCTATTAGCGTCACCTTTTTTGCCCTTGTCATCAATAATGCGCGCCGCGCCTTCTTCGCTGTCGGGGCCAAAACCGGGTACGTCTTTGGTGTAATAACCCGCATCATCAACAAGAAAGGGAATTGAAGGGTCAATGCCGCGCGCCTCAAGCTGGCGGGCATTTGAACTCCAGATTTCAAAATCATCCGCACCGTGGCCAGGGGCCGAATGGACAAATCCAGTACCAGCATCGTCAGTGACGTGATCGCCATCGAGGAGCGGTATTTTATAATCGTAGCCTTTATCAAGACCCGCAAGCGGGTGCGTACAGGTAATGGCTGAAAGCTCGCTACCGGTTACGTCAGCCACACGGACAAAAGTCAGTTTGGCTTTTTCAAAACTGCCCGGCCCCATAGCATCGGCAAAAATGAGTTTTTCACCGGCTTGAGGTCCAAAGTCGTTCTGTGCACCGGTGACTTCATAAAGCCCATACGAAATTTTGGATGAAAATGCGATGGCGCGATTGGCTGGAATTGTCCATGGAGTTGTGGTCCAGATAACGATTGATGCACCCGTGTGTGCCCCTTCAGCTACCGGAAACTTCACCCAGATCACATCGCTATCAACATCGGCATATTCAATTTCAGCCTCAGCCAATGCCGTGCGCTCAACTACGCTCCACATTACCGGTTTGGAGCCGCGATAGAGCTGGCCGGACATGGAAAATTTCATCAGTTCTTTGGCGATGGTTGCTTCGGCGTCGAAAGCCATTGTCGTATAGGGATTATCCCAGTCGCCGGTGATACCCAGCCGTTTGAATTCTTCGCGCTGCACATCAAGCCAGCCTTGGGCAAAGTCGCGACATTCCTGGCGGAATTCGTTGATCGGCACTTCGTCCTTGTTTTTGCCCTTGGCGCGATATTGTTCCTCGATCTTCCATTCAATGGGCAACCCATGGCAATCCCATCCCGGTACATAGGCCGAATTAAAGCCCTGCATCTGCATAGAGCGGGTCACCATATCCTTGAGAACTTTATTGAGGGCATGGCCAATATGGATATTACCGTTGGCATACGGGGGGCCGTCATGCAGGGTGAATTTTTCCCTGTCTATGGCCTGTTCACGCAATTTTGAAAAAATATCCATATCTTCCCAGCGCTTGAGCCAAACCGGTTCGCGTTTGGGCAGTCCGGCGCGCATGGGAAATGAAGTTTTTGGAAGAAAAAGCGTATCTGAGTAGTCGCGGGTTTTCGCGCCAGTTTTTTGATCGGTCATATGGGGCCTGATTTTCTTAAAAGGATTTTTACGTACTTCAGGAAAACTTCTAGCAAGCGTTTCCCTGAGTTAAAAG
>JAJRRJ010000002.1 GCA_024279575.1 Alphaproteobacteria bacterium
GGGGCGGGGTTTGTGGTGGCGCTTGAAGATGGGGCGCCGATAAATCATTGTAAGCCTGCTGTGGACCCCATGTTTGAAAGCATTGCCAAGGCCTATCGGGGGAGCGCACTGGCGCTGATTTTAACTGGAATGGGGACTGATGGGGCGGCAGGGGCGACGCAGGTTGCAGATGCGGGTGGATCAGTTTTTGCGCAGGATGAGAAAAGTTCCATCGTGTGGGGAATGCCCGGAGCGGCGATGGCGGCGGGGGCTTGTGTTGAGGCCATAGCGCTGGAAAAAATTGCAGGCCGTATCGGCAATATTTTAATGAGTAAGGGGCAATAGAATGAATAGTGACGAGTTTGAGAAAATAGTATCATTTGTACGCAAAAGCAGCGGAATTGTTTTGAGCCAATCCAAGGAATATCTGGTGGATTCGCGGCTGAAACCGATCGCGGAAGAACACGGGTTTGCCGATGTGAGCGCGTTGGCGCGGGGGCTGGCCCATGCCCCTGAAGTGGTAAAGCTGGCCGTAACTGACGCTATGACCACCAATGAAACCTTTTTCTTTCGTGACAAAACACCCTTCAAACTGTTTGAAGAAATAGTTTTACCGCAAATTGCCAAGGCGAGAAGGGGGACTGGAAAAATGCGCATCTGGTGTGCAGCTGCGTCCACCGGGCAGGAACCCTATTCGCTGGCAATGCTATTGCTCAAACACAAACGGTTATGGGCCGGGCTGAATGTGGAAATTATGGCTACCGACTTGTCTCCAACTGCAATCAGCAAGGCAAAACAGGGGCGCTATACTCAATTTGAGGTGCAGCGCGGCCTTCCAGTGGATCTTCTGGTGGCGCACTTTACCCAGGATGGCACGCACTGGGTGGTGTCTGATACCATCAAGCGCATGGTAAAGTTTTCGCAATTTAATCTGCTGGGGAATTTTGGCTCCGTTGGAGCGTTTGACGTGATCTATTGCCGCAATGTGCTGATTTATTTTGATGGGGAGACCAAACGTCAGGTGCTGACTTCGCTCAGCAAGGTTATAAAGCCGGATGGATATCTGGTGCTGGGGGCGGCTGATACAGTTATTGGCTCCAATGGCGAATGTGAACGTGCTCAAGAGCGCGGACTGTACCAACCCGTTGAAGCGCGCCAAATCAGAGACAGCGGGGTCAGGGCGCTGGCGGGGTAACCTTGCAATATCGCAAGGGTAGTCCTTGGGTATCGCCTGCCCCACTTTTACCAGAGGGTAAAGGTTACCTCTTCGGGGGCAAGGCAGATTTCGTCGGAACAAGTCTGCAATATCAATGAAATTTGACCTGGGTCAGAAGATGTTCGTGGAGGCAATGGGGCATTGAGCTGCAGCGACCCTTCATAAAGGGCGAGGGGTTGTGTGTTGAACCCCAGGGCTTTGACTATTGGCTCTGGAAATTCTTCTGCAGGCAGGGCGGTTCCTGAAACGCTCATTTGAGTTGGAATTAAATAATCCTCCAGTGGCACGCTGGCATTGATATGCCAGCCTTGAGCTATTTCAAACAAAAGAGACGTGGAGTTACTTTGGCGTTCGATGGATGAGGTGACTTTTACAACGCCGTTTGACAGATAGCGTATGGCCCCGATTTCACCGTGGGAAAGGGACAAAGCTGTGCGCAAAGTGTAGGCACGGGAATGGGGCGCATCAAGGGCATGTCCGGATAGCGCGGCGGCCAGCAATCTTGCCTGACGAGCAAATTGTGGATCGCCGGTGCGTTTGGCCAAGCCATCAAAAAGAGCAAGGGTCAGCGCGTTGCCTGCCGGCACTTCTGAATCATCAATGGGATAGAACATGCCCAGACCATCGGGTTCAGACTTCATTGAAAAGATAGCAGCTTCTTCGTTGGAGTTTGCGAATCGAGTGTTGATTTGCGCTGCGATTTCCTCGGCTTTGACCAGAAATTCTGTTTTATCAACCTCCGCCGGCGCATGGTCAAATAGAGCCAGAAACGCAACACCAAGCCCGGCATAGTCGGAGAGAAGTGCGGGGGTGCCTGTGCCGCCTTCAAAGCTTATTCTGCTTAGATCGCCATTGTCAGCGCTCATATCGTTGGTGATGTAGTTCGCCGCATCCACGGCGGCCTGATAATAGTCGGGGCGCTGAAAAACGGTTGCCGCTTCAGCCAATGTTTCAATCATTGAGGCATTCCAGTCGACTACGATTTTTTCATCCCGATGGGGCGCTATTCTAGTATTGCGCGTTGTACGCAGGCGTTCCAGCACGGTATCAAGTTGGCGGTAGAATGCCATTTGGTCTTGTTCGGGCAGTTGTTTGAGGTGCAGAATATTGGTGCCCTCGAAATTTCCTTCTTCAATTACATCCAGAGATTCAAGGGCAAATGTGGCGTCACCATCAAGGGCCTCAGATATTTGGGCGGGGGTCCACAGATAAAACACACCCTCTTCCAACTTTCCCTCAGGTCCCATGGAATCTGCATCCTGAGCGGAGTAAAACCCCCCATCGGGCGCGCGCATTTCACGCAAAACATAGTCAAAAGTGCGAATAGCGGCTCGCCTATAGCGGTACTGAGCGGTTGCCGCATAGGTGCGCGTCAACAGGCGGCCAATCAGGGCCTGGTTATAAAGCATTTTTTCAAAGTGCGGAATTTGCCAGGATTCATCTATAGTATAACGATGGAAACCGCCGCCAATCTGGTCATGAATTCCACCGGCTATCATGCCGTCCAACGCTTCTGTGACCACGGTCAACAAATCAGGATCAGCGCGTCTCTCTGCCTGGTCGAGCAGAAATAGCAAATTGGATTCCCGTGGAAATTTAGGCGCAACGCCAAAGCCCCCGTAAAACACATCAATGTCTTCAACCAGAAGGTCTGCGGCGGCTGCAATGGCTTCAGGAGTTAAGTCTTTTGCGGCAGCGCTGCGGCTCATATAGGCGCGTACTGCGCCCCCAATGCGCGTGCCTTCGGCGATGACGTTGGCCTGCTGATCCTGCCATAGTGTGGCTAATTGTTGGAGCAGATCAAGAAATGCTTGTGGGGGAAAATAGGTGCCGGCATAAAATGGCTCCCCCTCCGGGGTGAGAAAAACCGTGTTGGGCCAGCCGCCACCCCCGGTAATGATCTGTGTGACGAGCATAAACTGTTCATCAAGATCGGGGCGCCGTTCACGGTCAATTTTAATGGAGATAAAGTGCTCGTTGATAAATGCACCAATTATTTCGTCTTCAAAGCTTTCTTCGGCCATAACCCGGCACCAGTGGCAGGTGGAATAACCCACTGAAATAAAAACGGGCTTATTTTCTTCGCGGGCTTTGGCCAGAGCCTCTTGCCCCCACGGATACCAGTTTACGGCATTATAGACATGTTGCTGCAGATAGGGGGAGGCGACGCCAAGCAGATTGTTGGGTGCCCGGTTGTGGGGGTTGTCGCTGGTGACCTGTGCCTGAGCGGGGGTGGTTACAACTATAAGAGATACAATCAGGGGGATGGCAAAAGCGCAAATTTTGTGAATCGTTTGCCTTATCTGATCCATGCTTTTTGTCCTTTGCGCTTATTGTGTCCAAGGTAAAGGGTAGCATCTGTATCAGGGGCGGCGCAATCATGGGCATTTAGGTATGTTGTTAGGGAGTAAATGCGCCAACAGCTGTATAGCGGCAACAAAAAACCCGCGTGCAAGACGCGGGTTTTTCAATGAGCGTTTTAAGCGATGAATTTTTATGCGCTTTGGGGTACAGGAATTTCTTCCGGCTCGCGCAGAACATAGCCGCGACCCCAGACGGTTTCGATATAATTGGCTCCATCGGAAGCTACTGAAAGTTTTTTGCGCAATTTGCAGATAAAGACGTCAATAATTTTGAGTTCAGGCTCGTCCATGCCGCCATAAAGGTGGTTGAGGAACATTTCCTTGGTCAAAGTGGTGCCTTTACGAAGAGAAAGCAGTTCAAGCATCTGGTATTCTTTGCCCGTGAGGTGTACGCGCTGACCGCCCACTTCCACAGTTTTGGTATCAAGGTTTACAGCCAGCTCGCCGGTTATAATGATGGATTGGGCATGGCCCTTGGAGCGGCGCACCACAGCGTGGATACGGGCAACCAGTTCGTCCTTGTGGAAGGGCTTGGTCATGTAGTCATCGGCACCAAAACCAAGGCCGCGCACTTTATCTTCAATGCCAGCCAAACCGGAAAGAATTAGAATGGGCGTTTGGATTTTTGCGACCCGCAGGGAGCGCAAAACCTCGTACCCGCTCATATCTGGCAGGTTCAGGTCCAATAAAATAATGTCGTAATCGTAGAGTTTGCCAAGGTCGACACCCTCTTCACCCAAGTCGGTTGTGTAAACGTTAAAACTCTCTGACTTCAGCATCAATTCGATGCTTTGGGCGGTGGCGCTATCGTCCTCAATCAAGAGTACCCGCATGGTATTCCCCTTAAACCTAAATTTTGTTCTTACTTGAACCCGCATACCACCTCAGAATTGGGTGATATCCGGTTTTTCCTACTGGATATGTCTTAACTATAATTTCCAATAGTTAACAAAGTTTAATTACCCAATGCAATATGCAAAATTCAATAAGGTACAAATAGGTTAAGTCATTGATTTAACTGAGTAAATTAGTGAAAAAATTCTTAATAAATTAGTTTAAGAAAGCCTTGCAACAGACTCTTTTGACTCGTTGAATTGGGGGTTTTTGACTGGATTAGGCACCTGAGAATCGCCCTGTGCATAGCAGGGTGAAATGTGGCGCATTTAGTAAGAATGGCGCTTTTTGGTTAACATTAAGTTAGTTTGGGGCCATTGAAGTGATTCGTAAAAAAAATGAATGGAGGCGCTTGCTTGAAGTCTCTGATTGCTGACATTGCCAATATTGACGAGGTCGAAGTATTTGGACGGGTGAAGTCCGTGCAGGGCCTGTTGATTGATATTGTGGGCCCGGTGCGTGAATTGCGCGTCGGGGGGCGCGTGAAAATTGAAACCAAATCCAATGGTGTGCTGGAGTGTGAAATAATCGGTTTTCGTGACGGACACGCTCTTTGTTTGCCCTTTGGGCCGGTTGAAGGTGTGCGTCTTGGGTGCCGGGCAGTTTTTGCCGGGCATGACGGGGCGGTTTATCCATGTGAGAGTTGGCTGGGGCGGGTGATTAACGCTAATGGTGAGCCAATTGATGAGGGGGCGCCGCTCAAACAGGGGGGGGAGGCGCGTGCGTTGCGTGCACCGCCATTGCCTGCGCACAAACGCAATCGGGTCGGGGAGCCGCTGGATCTGGGTATTCGCGTTCTGAATACTTTTACCACCGTATGCGAGGGGCAGCGGCTTGGCATTTTTGCCGGTTCGGGGGTGGGCAAGTCGGTTTTGATGTCGATGATGGTGCGTAATACTGCCAGTGATATTACCATTGTGGGGTTGATCGGGGAGCGGGGGCGCGAAGTGCGCGAATTTGTTGCGGATCAGCTGGGAGAGGAGGGGCTGAAGCGGGCCATTGTTGTTGTGGCAACTTCTGATGAATCAGCGCTAATGCGGCGCCAGGCAGCCTATCTTACTTTGACTTTGGCTGAATATTTTCGCGACCAGGGAAAAAATGTTCTTTGCATGATGGACAGTTTGACCCGGTTTGCCATGGCACAGCGCGAAATCGGGCTGGCAATCGGGGAGCCGCCAACCGCCAAGGGCTATCCGCCCACGGTTTTTACCGAATTGCCCCGACTTTTGGAACGGGCGGGGCCGGGATTGGTAAATTCTGGTTCTGTTACCGGTCTATTTACCGTTTTAGTGGAAGGTGATGATCACAATGAGCCGATTGCTGATGCTGTTCGCGGTATTCTTGATGGGCATATTGTAATGGAGCGGGCGATTGCGGAGCGGGGGCGTTATCCTGCCGTGAACGTTTTGAGGTCCATTTCACGCACCATGCCTGGGTGTGTACCGGAAGAGATGCGACCGGTTTTGCAACAGGTGCGAGAATATATGTCGGTTTATGCCGATATGGAGGAATTGATAAGACTTGGGGCTTACCGCAAGGGAAGTGACCCAAGAGTTGATAAAGCGATTGAAGTTAACCCGGCACTGGAGGCGTTTTTGAGCCAGGGTCAGGAGGAAAAAACCTCAATTGTGGATGGTTACGAGTTATTGGGTGGAATTGTTGAGGAAACGGCCACCGAACAGACACCGACTTGAAATGTTTAAGGAGTACAAGTCATGAAGTCGCGAAACGAAAGCCTGATCAGGCTTAAGAAATTTCAGGTGGACGAACATCGTCGCGCCGTAGGCCAGATCGAAATGATGGTTACGGATTTTGAGCGCATGGCGAGCGAGTTGGATCAGCAGATTGAGCTTGAGCATAATAAGACGGGCATTTCCGATGTCTCTCATTTTGCGTATTCCACATTTGCCAAAGCGGCGCTGACCCGGCGGGATAATCTGATGACCTCGGCGGATGATATGCGTGAAAAACTGGAAAACGCGCAGGATCAGTTGGCGGAATCCATGGAAGAGCTTAAAAAGGTCGAGCTTCTGAACGAACGCGAAAATAAACGCGTTCTGGCAGAAGAGGCCAAGCATGAGCAGGCGGAATATGACGAAATTGCCCGCATGCGGCATATGAAGCGCTAACAGTTCAGGCTAAAACCCTTGTATTCTTTGAGGCGACCGTGCGACTTGAATGTTGCGGGTCGCTTTGTTGTGGAAAATTCATGGTCGGGTTCAATAATTGTGAGGTGCAGGAAATTATGAACTGTTTGATCGTTAATGCCCATCCGGATGAGGATAGTTTTTGCCAACAAATCAGCCGGCAGGTTATCGATGAGCTTAACCGGCGCGGGCATTGTGTTGTGGTGGAAAATTTGTATCAGTCCGGGTTTGATCCGGTGTTGAGCGCTACTGAGCGAAAATCCTATTATTCGGACCGCTATCAGGGGGAGTTGGTGGCCAGGCAACAGCAGGAATTGCTGCATGCAGAAATTTTGGTGTTGGTGTTTCCAACATGGTGGTTTGGGTTCCCGGCAATATTAAAGGGTTGGTTTGACAGGGTATGGTCGCCGGGGGTGGCCTTTGATCACGGGCAGAATTTTGGGCCGATAAAACCTCGATTACCTGGGATTTCCAGGGTTTTTGTGGTGACCAGTCTTGGTGCTCCGTGGTGGATCGACTGGTTTATTATGCGGCGCCCGGTTCGCCGAATTATCAAAACTGCATTGCTTGGGGCCTGTGCGCCACAGGCAAAACTGGATTATGTTTCTTTGTATGAAAGCGAAAAGCTGAACGAAGAAAAATTTGTGGCGTTTTCGCACAAGATAAAGGGAATAATATCGGGCTGGGGGTAGGGATGGATTGGAGATGTTTTGATTTTTTTGCCGAGCAAAATGAATATGACGAGATTGCCCGTGTGAAGTATATGCTTAGATTTTTAACGCCTTTGCCCCCACCCCGACCCTCCCCGCCAGGGGGAGGGGGAAGTGGGCTGGTGTTTAAGCACTAGCACGGCGCGGGCCACGAAATTTAATAAAATCCCGGCCAATCGCGTTAAAGTACGATCTCAAAAGTCCCCGCTTTTGTTCAAAGCGGGGACCGGGAGTAAGCTGCTAGAATTTGTAGTTTAAGCCAACCCGCAACAGACTTGCGGCGTTGGTGAAGCCATACTCTTCTTCATTGTTGGTATAGCTTGTGTATTCTGGGAACTGCAATTGCAGATATTCCACTTTGGCCGAAAGGTTGTCGGACACGGCGTATTCCAGACCTGCCCCATATACCAGACCGGTATGAATGCCGGTATGGGTTGTGTTTTGGGTGGCGTCATTGTCGCCAAGGATAACCTCATTGGTTTGCATGAAGGCCATGCCGGCGGTGCCATATACCATCAGGTCACCAACGGTATAACCAACGCGGGGACGCAAGGACCCCCACAGCCCGCCATATCGGCTTTTCCATATGTGATCGTCCCACATGCCCAGCCTGTCGGGTGCGGTAAGGTTCATCATTCCGATGTCAGCCTCGACACCAACAACAAGATTTTCGCCAACCTGTTGGTTGTAACCGAAAGAAATTGAACCCAGGTAGCCGTTTGGATTTGCCTCTTCAACGGTGAGGTGGTCATTCCCATTACGATCATAAAACGTGCTGGTTTCTCCCATGCCGCCGCCAAGACTGGCGCCGAAGTAAAACCCGGTCCAACGCTGGCTGTAGCTGGTGCTTGAGTATAAATAGTCAGATGCAGTAGCTCCCCCGTCCTTTAAGGCGAGCGACTGGGCCTGAGCGCCAGGAACTGCCAGAATAAAGGGTAAAATGGATAGTGCTACTACCGAAAACCCGGTTCTTTTTCCTTTTATTATGGGTCTTTTTTGCTTTTCGACCCTGTTTTTTGTTAAGAACTCCCCACTGTTCACCCGTATTGTTTTTGAGTGAATGTTAGTCAATTAATCCTCCTGATACTACTTTGTTTGAGACTCAAATCCTGCAAATTTAATCAATTGCAGTCCGCTCAACGTGCAGAGGGATTTAGACGGGAGGGTGTTTGGTCTGTGACGTTTTCAGGCTTTCTTTGTGGGCATTCCTTGTCGGATTTGTGATGCTTGGTGGTGTTATTTGTGGGACGTTAACAATTTCTTAGCTATATTTGGAACGTCAAAACAAGGGGGAGTTTTTTCTCGAAATGAGGTGTTGAAGGCAGGTAACCCACCTGTTGCCTGTTTATTTATTTCAAATTTCTGGTTCCAAATCAGTTTCTGAGCAACTGTTCTGTTTTGAACTATGGTCGGCCTGAATTGTATTTGGTTGTTCCGCTGTGTCAAAAATACTTGACATAAGGTATGGAAAAACATACACGAGGTTAAATTTACATTACATATCAGAAAATGCCGGTATCGGAGAAAATCATGCCCTATCAAGAAAAAAGCGCCATTGTATCCCTGATTTCCGGGGTGGTTGTTTTTGCGCTGTATTATTATTTCATCAGGCAGATGTATCAGGCGGGAGCGTTTGAGGAGCCTGGCGCTGGTGCTGAAATAGGCAAATCAATCCTGTGGCTGATATTTGGCGGCATCGTGGTCAATATTATCGGACATATTGTTTTCAGCACCATCTATGCCATCGCCAATAGAGAGGATGCCCCGTCAATTGTAGTTGATGAGCGGGACAAGCTAATCGAACTGCGGGCCTTGCGTGTTGCCTATTACATATTCGGTGCGGGATTTGTTGCCGCCATGATTGCGCTGGCGCTGGAGCAGACATATTTCCTGACCTTTAATATTTTGATTTTCTCATTTTTTGTTGCGGGTGTGGCCGAGGGGCTGATGCAGGTTTATCTTTATCGGCGCGGATTTTGAAAAAAATGGGCAAAAATCCGATTAAAAAGGGTCGCATAAACAACAAAATTCGCCGCCTGCGATTTGATCATAACGAAATGACCCAAAAGCAGCTGGCGGAGATTGTCGGGGTGACCCGCCAGACAATAATTGCCATTGAAAATGCTAAATATTCCCCTTCGCTGGAGTTGGCATTTCTGATTGCTCAGGCGTTCAATACATCGTTGCAGGATGTGTTTTCCTACGAAATTTGAAAAAACTTCAGATCAAGCAGCAAAATAAAGGGATCAATATGGCCAGACTTAACAGCTATTTTTGGGATTTTATTGCCAAAAAATATGCAAGAGACAAGATCGCCGATCAGCAGGCTTATGAAAAAAAGTTGGAACTCACCCGTCAGCATATGCACCCGGAAATGGTAGTGGCGGAAATCGGATGCGGCACCGGCACTACCGCCATCGCCCACGCCCCGTATGTCAAACAGATTGATGCGAGCGATATTTCTGCCAACATGCTTGAAATTGCAAAAGAAAAATTGATTGCCAATAATATCAGCAATGTGAGTTTTACCAAAGCCAAGTTGGAAGATATTGAAGTCGAGCCGGAAACCTATGACATGGTGATGGCCCATTCTGTTTTGCATCTGCTGGATGATAAAGACGCCGCTATTTCCAGAATAAAAAAGATGCTCAAGCCGGGGGGCTTTTTTGTTTCAAGCACGGTGTGTCTGGAGGGGCATGGGGCGCTCAAATTTTTCCTGCCGATTGGTAATGCGCTCGGTTTACTTCCGTTGGTAAGGTTCTTTGGACCTGAAGAATTGTTGCGTAGCTTTAGCGATGCCGGATTTGAAGTTTTGGAGCAATGGCAACCGGATAAGAGTATGGCGATGTTTATAATCGCCAAAAAACCATCTGCAGCCAACA
>JAJRRJ010000137.1 GCA_024279575.1 Alphaproteobacteria bacterium
AACTTCCCGTTTTTGTCGGTATTGAGAAAGATAACTTTAATCGGGTGGGGATGGCATAGTGGCGAGCGACGCAACTTCCGATATTACGAAACGTGATTTTTTATATGTGGCAACGGGCGCTATGGGCGTCGTTGGTACAGCAGCGGTGGTTTGGCCGTTGATCGATCAGCTCAATCCGGATGCATCCGTGAGGGCGCTGGCATCAATCGAGTTTGACCTGAGTTCTTTAAGAGAGGGACAATCTGTGACCATAAAGTGGCGCGGATTACCCATGTTTGTCCGATATCGGACCGCTGCGGAAATTGAGGAGGCAAGGGCTGTTCCCCTGTCGGATCTCAAGGATCCGCAAACGGACGCGGAACGGGTAAAAGAAGGCCATGAGCAATGGTTGATTATGATTGCCAACTGTACGCACCTTGGGTGTGTGCCAGTGGGTGAGGCTGGCGATTTTGATGGTTGGTTCTGCCCGTGTCACGGTTCGCATTATGATACGGCTGGTCGGATCCGCAAAGGACCGGCGCCGTTGAATCTTATTCAGCCTGAGTATGAATTTTTGAGCGATACGCTCGTCAAGATTGGTTAAGGGGAGCTAATCTGATGTCTGGACAATCCAGTTATAATCCAACTAATCCAGTTGAAAAATGGTTTGATGAACGTCTGCCAATCCTGCGGTTTTCGAAAGAACACCTGATGGATTTTCCAACGCCAAAGAACATCAACTACTGGTGGACCTTTGGTGCGATTCTTATGTTCGTGCTGGTGATACAGATTGTTACCGGTGTCGTTCTGGCGATGCACTATGTAGCAGATGCTTCTATGGCATTTGATTCCGTTGAACATATTCGGCGCAACGTGAATTATGGCCGTATCATTCAGGCGGTACACGCGAATGGTGCCTCGATGTTCTTCTTCGCGGTTTACCTGCACATATTCCGCGGTCTTTATTACGGTTCCTACAAGGCACCACGCGAAATTCTGTGGATTCTGGGCGTTGTGATCTTTGTTTTGATGATGGCAATTTCTTTCATGGGCTATGTTCTTCCGTGGGGGCAGATGAGCTTTTGGGCTGCAACCGTGATTACCGATATTTTCGGGGCAATCCCGATTGTGGGTGAGCCTATTCTTGTATTGTTGCGCGGCGGATTTGCGGTGGACAACGCTACGCTAACCCGGTTTTTCTCATTACACTATTTGTTGCCGTTTGTTCTGCTGGCTGTAGTGATGTTGCACATTTGGGCACTGCATGTACCAGGGAACAACAATCCGACCGGGGTTGAAGTTAAATCTTCACGCGATACGGTCCCCTTCCATCCCTACATCACCATGAAAGATCTGTTCGCCATTGTCGTGTTCATGATCCCGTTTGCATGGTTTGTATTTTTTGCACCAGATATTCTTGGGCACCCGGATAACTATATTCAGGCGAACTCTCAGATAACGCCTGCGCATATTGTGCCTGAATGGTATTTCCTTCCATTCTATGCGATTTTGCGGGCGATTGATTTTGACATGCTGTTCATTTCGTCCAAACTGGGTGGTGTGATCTTCTTTGGCGGATCGATTGTGATCTTGTTCTTTGTGCCCTGGCTTGATGGTTCAAAAGTCCGTTCGGGAACTTTCCGTCCTCTGTTCAAACCCTTTTACTGGTTGTTTGTTCTTAACTTCCTGATGCTTACCTATCTGGGTGCGCAAGGGGCGGAGGGGATATTCCTGCTCTTGTCTAAAGTTGGAACGGCGTACTATTTCGCTTACTTCTTACTTATTTTGCCAATCGTTTCGCGTATTGAAACCCCCAACCCGTTACCGGCAAGTATCTCTGAGAGCGTGCTTGGAAATAAAGGGGAATGATCGTGGGAAGGATTCTTAAAATGAACAAATCATCAATTACCCTGAAGGGGCTGGTTCTGGGTGCTGTTATGGCCCTGTCAGGCGGGTTGAGTACTGCGCCGGCTTCGGCTGCGGTTGTGGGTGTGGAGCCTGAACTTCAAAGCTGGACCTTTGCCGGTATTTTCGGAAAGTATGATTCAAACCAGCTGCAACGCGGATTTCAGGTGTTTCAGGAAGTATGTGCAAGCTGTCATGGTGCGCGACTGATGTCGTTTAGAAATCTGAGTGAAGAGGGCGGGCCACTGTTTTCTGAAGATCAGGTCAAGGCCCTTGCCGCAGAGTACATTATTATGGACCCTGAACTTGTTGAGGGAGAACGTGCTGCTACTCCTGCTGATGGTTGGCCAAATCCGTTTGAAACTGAGCGGGATGCTCGCGGTTCAAACAGTGGCGCATTTCCGCCAGATTTTTCCGTTCTGGCAAAAGCGCGTGGCGTAAGCCAGAAATTCCCATTCTGGGCATTTAATTATTTCACCGGCTACCAGGAAGGTGGCCCTGACTATATCTATAATCTGTTGGTGAACTATGTTGATGCGCCCCATGATGTGGAAGTGCCTGAGGGGCAATCCTGGAATGCATATCTTGGTGGAACGCTTGCGATGGGGCCCCCGTTGTTTGAGGGTATTGTTGACTATGAAGGGGATGTGTTTCCTGAAACCGTTGAACAATATTCTGCAGATATTGCTGCCTTCATGATGTGGATGGCTGAGCCTCATCTGGCGTCTCGTAAAGAAATGGGCTTTAGGACCATAACTTTTCTTTTGCTGTTGGCCGGGATGATGTATCTGGTTAAGCGTAAAATCTGGTCAAACGTTGAACATTAAAACTGTGTTGGCTGTAGTTTAGAATTAAGGCTCCTTCGGGAGCCTTTTTTTATGTTGTTAACGATGAAAAGGGTGTTGATCGAGCAGGGGATCAACTTGACCAGGCCGGACGCATGTGTACAAACTTAAACGAACAGGCCTTGTCTCGTTCGGGCTTGTGGCCCGTTGGCGGCATGGCTGAAATCCAGCTTTTGTCTTCGGAGTGACTCCCATGAGCATTGATCTTAAATCCCTTATACGTACAATTCCTGACTACCCGAAAAAGGGTATTCTTTATCGCGATATTACAACGCTGATTGAAAACCCCGAAGGCTTTAAGGAAAGTATTGAACAAATGGCCTCCGCGCACCGTGGGTTGGGTATTACCCATGTGGCGGGTATTGAAGCCCGGGGATTTATTTTTGGTGCGGGTGTTGCTATTTCCCTGGGCGTTGGCTTTGTACCGGTGCGCAAGTCCGGCAAACTGCCAGGGGAGACGATTGGGCAGAATTATGCTTTGGAATACGGGGTGGATACTATTGAGATCCACGCCGATGTCATCAATGACCAGCACAAGGTATTGGTGGTGGATGATTTGATTGCGACCGGGGGGACTGCGGTCGCTGCCGTGGGGCTTTTGCGGCGTACCGGTGCGCAAGTGGATCATGCGACATTTGTGATTGATTTACCTGATATTGGTGGGGCTGAAAAACTGCGCAAGCAAAATGTTGAAGTTCACTCTCTTATCACCTTTGATGGCCATTAAGTTGGTGTTGGTGCAGGTGTTGCTGAATGGCGTTTAGCTGGTTTTAGCGCTTTGTCAGAAATTTGCGTAATAAGGGTTGTTTGATGGCCCATTCCATAAAGCGCATTTTTAGCGTTGGCTTGAAGTCGCGCAGTTTGGAAAACCCTGCGGATTCCTGTGTATAGACCAATTCACCGCGTTGATTAGTGGCTTTGATCTGCACAATCAGAAGGCCCCAGCCCGGCACAGAAGCGGACTTGCGTTTTGAGGTGATTGTCATTTCGTAACTCACGGTATCTCCGTCGCGGACCGGGGTTGTGAAACTCATGGAATTTATGCCGGGTGAGGGGCCGGAAATACCTGGTTTTTCCCCGGCGTCCAGCAACTGGCGCTCAACTTCAAACAAAAAATCGACCATATAGCGGTGGCCCACACATGCGGTATGCCAGCCCGAAGCAATCAACCCGCCAAAGTGGGAGTGGGGGGCAAGTTCGGGGTCGGTGTGATAGTATTGATTATCATACTTGTTGGAAAATCGGATCATTTCCTCTTCGCTGAATGTGTGCGATCCCAGAGCATGGGGCTCATTGACGGTGATATCTTCAAACCAGCGGGTCATTTCAGGGCCTCCCCGATGGGGGCTGCGGGGTTGCGTACGTCCACAAGGTTTTTGAGGCTCATGGTCATGACCTGCTGGTCTTTTTGATTGCGAATATCAAAATCCAGGGTGATCAAACCCCATTCCGGGCGCGATTTTACCCGACGCATTTCCGATATTGTTACGGTGCCCCCGATAGTGTCATTTACCATTACCGGTCGTTTCCATTTGAGGTTGGTAAACCCGACGCCGCCCGCAGTGGCGAGCTTTGAGGGAAGATTTTCAAGCAACATGGCTAATGCTATGGCTCCCGTATGCCAGCCGGAGGCCGAAAGTCCGCCGAGCAGCGATGCGTTGGCGGCCTCTTCATCAAGATGAAAGGGGAAGGGGTCAAACTCAGTTGCAAATTCAAAAATCATCTCTTTGGTGACTTTAGTCGCGCCCAGATCAATTTTCTGGTCAACAAAAAGGTCTTCAAAGTGAGCGTAATTTTTTGTTACTGGATTAGTCATGTGTGCGTCAATTCCACTCCAGGTCAAGTCTTTGACGGCAGTTGTTACTAAGTTGACGTTAACGTCAAGTGTTAAACTTAAACAGCATCACGTCCCCGTCTGCCACCACATATTCTTTACCCTCATCACGGGCTTTGCCAGCCTCTTTGGCGGGAAGTTCGCCGCCCAGCTCAACATAATCTTTGTAGGCAATGGTTTGGGCGCGGATAAATCCACGTTCAAAATCCGTATGAATAACCCCGGCTGCGGCGGGGGCTTTGGTTCCCTTTTTAATGGTCCATGCGCGGGTTTCCTTGGGGCCGGCTGTAAAGTATGTTTGCAGTCCAAGTAACTGATAACCCTCATGAATAAGTCGATTAAGGCCTGGTGTATCAAGCCCCAAAGACTGAAGATATTCTTCTTGCTCATCTTCCTCAAGCTGGGCGAGTTCAGCTTCGATTTCAGCGGAAATTATTACCATTGCAGCATCGTGCTCGGCGGCATACTCAGCCACTTTTTGTGTCATTTCATTGCCTGATGCTGCTGAATCTTCATCGACATTACACACATAAAGAACCGGTTTTGATGTGAGAAGCTGCAACTCCATGAACGCTTTTTCTTCATCTGAAGAGCGTTCGACATAGCGGGCGGGGCGCCCTTGTTCCAGCAATTTGATGGTGCGCTGGATCAGGTCCATGGTCAATTTGGCTTCTTTATCGTTGGAGCGCAAACGCTTCTCCAACGGTCCTGCGCGTTTTTCAAGGCTTTCAAGGTCAGCCAGCATTAGTTCTGTTTCCACCGTCTGGGCATCGGAAATTGGGTCAATTATGCCATTTACATGCACGCTATCATCATTTTCAAACCAGCGCAGCACATAGGCAATGGCATCTGTTTCTCGGATATTGGCCAGAAACTGGTTGCCTAAACCTTCCCCCTGGGAGGCCCCTTTTACCAGCCCGGCAATATCTACAAAGTTTAGCCTGGCGGGCAGAACTTCTTTTGATTCAGCAATTTTTGCAATTTTTTCCAGACGGTCATCAGGTACGGACACTTCTCCGACATTTGGTTCGATGGTGCAAAAGGGGAAGTTGGCCGCCTGGGCCGCCGCAGTGCGGGTAAGGGCATTGAACAGTGTTGATTTTCCAACGTTGGGCAAGCCAACGATGCCACATTTGAAACCCATGGTATCAGTCCTTGTTAAATAATTTTTTGAGCATGGAGGCCAATTGGCCCTGCTGTGAATTTTTGCTTTGTAGGGGGGCTTTTGCCCGGGATTTTTCCGGCGTTTGTTTTTGTTCAGCCGGGGTGCGTTGCGCATCAGCATTTTGCACCGCAATCGCCATCTTATTCATAAATCCAGACATATCTTTGCTGACCAGCATATGCGCGTTGTGGGCGACAGCTTCAAGTACAGCATCCAACCATTCGTGGTCAATCTTATGAAAATCTCCCAGTACATGGCGGGTTACGAGTTCTTTTTGTCCGGGGTGGCCAATGCCAAGGCGCACCCTTTGATAATCCTTGCCAATCTGGGGGTCGATGGAACGCAATCCATTGTGCCCGCCATTTCCTCCGCCGGTTTTTACGCGCACTTTACCCGGGTTAAGGTCCAACTCGTCATAAATCACACTGACATCAGACGGTGAGAGTTTGTAAAATTGCACAGCCGCGCGCACGCTATCTCCCGATTTGTTCATGAAAGTCTGCGGGAAAAGCAAGCCGACGCGCTTTTCACCAATTTTGCCATCGCAAAATAGGCCTTTGAATTTTTGTTTGAATGGGGGGAAGTTGTGTTGTTGGGCGATAGCTTCAAGGGCCATGGCACCAATATTGTGGCGGTTGTTCTGGTATTTTTTGCCCGGATTGCCCAGACCTACGATCAGGTGCATTCACTTTCTCCGGGAGAAAAAGGGGAAGGGCAATACCCAATGGGATATTGCCCAATTCCAGTTTGACTAGTCTTGTGAAGTTTCTTCAGCGGCATCGCCTTCAGTGGCTTCGCCATCTTCGCCTTCAACAGCTTCTTCTTCATCGTCACTGCCTTCAGAACGCAGAGCAGACGGAGCGGCAAGCGTTGCGATGGTAAAGTCGCGATCGGTAATTGTTGGCACAATACCCTCTGGCAGTTTAACCATCGAAATATTCAGAGAATCGCCGACTTCTGTGCCAGTCAGGTCAATTTCAAAGCTCTCTGGAATGGCGCTGGCCAAGCAGGTAACTTCAACCGTATGGCGCACGATGTTAAGCACGCCACCGCGTTTGAGACCGGGGCTTTCTTCTTCGTTGATGAAGTGAACGGGAACTTCAACATTAAGTGTGGTTTTTGCGCCAATACGCAAAAAATCCACGTGCATTACAAAGTCGCGTACCGGATCCAACTGATAGTCGCGCGGAATTACCTGATGGTTCTTGCCGTCCAACTCAATATGCATTGTGCGGGACAGGAACCCGCCGGCATGAATGGCGCGTGTTGTGTCTTTAGTTGAAATTGCGATGGGGAGAGGGTCCTGTTTGTCACCATAGATGACAGCAGGAATTTGATCGTTACGACGCAGTTCACGAGCGGCCCCCTTGCCCACTCGCTCCCGCGCTACAGCTTTAAGCTCTGCGCTCATGATTTTGTTTCCAAATCGGTTGGTGTGGATGTGAAAAAGTCACACGCCACGCGCTCATCCTCCAGGGGTGACAAACGCTTCATGGCCGGGGATATAGGACAAAGCCGGAATTTGAGCAAGCAAAGATTGAAAGCTATTCAAAGTTTCTTATGTTTAGTTAAGGCTGAAGCGGGATAGGGGAAACGATGAGTAATAGTTCAGATGAAAGCAAAAAGCCCTGGGGTCTGGGGTTGGTGTGGATTGCGGGATGGTTGTTTACGATCGGGTTTTTGAATCTGGGAATTCGGGACGGGTTTTTTGGCCTGATTTTATGGCCATATCAGATTGGGAAGGCTGTGTCTGGCTTTTAGTAAAGGGCTAATCGAACAGGCTTGAAACTGATTGTTCGGCTGCGGTGCGGGCAATGGCTTCCCCGATGTGGTCGGAGATGGACAGGATGCGAATGTTGGAGGCTTTGCGAACGGGTTTTGTCTCTGCAATAGAATCGGTCACCACCAGTTCTTTCAGATTTGACTTGGCGATGCGCTCCGGGGCGCCTGAGGATAACACGCCATGGGTGATATATGCCGAGACTTCTGTGGCCCCTGAGGCGAGCAAAGCGTCGGCAGCGTTGACCAGGGTTCCCCCTGAATCCACCAAGTCATCAATCAATATGCAGCTTTGTCCAGTGACATCACCAATGATGTGCATGACTTCTGATACGCCAGCCTTGGGGCGGCGTTTGTCAACGATGGCCAAAGGTGCGCCCAGGCGCGAGGCGATATTGCGCGCCCGTACCACACCACCCGCATCGGGGGAAACAATGGTGAGTTTCTTGGTGTTATAGTTTTCCTTAATGTCGCGCACCGTGACCGGCGCGGCAAAAAGGTTATCTACCGGAATATCAAAAAACCCCTGAATCTGCCCGGCATGCAGGTCCATGGTTAAAACACGATCTACACCGGATTCAACAATAAGATTGGCGACAAGTTTTGCTGAAATGGGGGTGCGAGGCGCCGATTTTCTGTCCTGACGGGCATAGCCGAAATATGGAATAACTGCTGTGATGCGCCGGGCCGAGGATCTTCTTACGGCATCCGTTAAAATCAGCAATTCCATCAGATTGTCGTTTACCGGGAAGGAAGTGGATTGAAGAATAAAAACGTCTTCACCACGCACATTGTCGCGTATCTCAACAAATATTTCCTTGTCGGCAAATTTTTTGACAATGCAATCTGCCAGCGGAATATCCAGATATTGCGACACGGCTTTGGCAAAGGCGGGGTTTGAGTTACCGGTTAGGATGATCATGAGCGACCCTGTCTCAAGTTTTTCTCAGGCGGGTATCTGGACAACCAGTTCCCTTGGCGAATCTCGATTTCGCGAGTCCCTTAGCGCTTGGAACGTGTTTGCGCAACAGTGCTGTCAGCTAATCGTTAATTTGTCCGTATTTAGAGCAATGATTGAAATCTGCCTGCCGGTTTTTTCGCCTCTATGGGTGGCAAGGCGGTGGGAAAAATATTGATCGGGATGGGCATAGGTGCAGCCACCAATTTGAGAAATATTGGCGAGTTGTTGTTTCTTCAGTTCAGAAAAAACAAAACCGGGCAGGTCAAAATGCTTGCTGTTGGTTTTTCCCATTTTGGTGATGAAGCGTTGTCCTTTAGGGTGCTGGCTCAGAAAATTGCTGGTCCAGTCCGAGCCGACTTCATAATTTTGCTGCCAGATTGTTGGGCCAAAGGCTGCGATGATGTTTTTTGACCGGGCACCTAAGTTTAACATGGCTGCGACGGTGTTGGTAATAATCCCGGAAACCGCGCCCTGCCACCCTGCGTGGCACGCGCCAATAATACCGGCCTCAGGGTCGGCAAATAATACCGGGGTGCAATCTGCAGTGAGTATCCCCAAACCAATGCCGGGGGTTTTGCTCACCATGGCGTCGGCTCTGGGGCTTGAAGTCATGTCAAAGGTATCATCGATTGTAATAATATCGGCTGAGTGGACTTGGGAAAGGATTGCCAGTTTGTCCGGCGCGATCCCCAATGCGGCAGAGGCAATGGCGCGGTTGTTTTGAATAAAATCCGGATGGTCACCCATGGCACCTGACACATTGAGGGAGGCGAACGGGGCCGGGGAGCAACCGCCTTCACGACCCAAAAACCCGTGGGAAATATTTGGGGAGGCCAGCAGGGTCTTGTCCTGCTCCAGCGGCGCCGGAGGGGTGCCAAACATCACCATGACCTTGAACAGGTCGCCCATTTGGTCCTTGTCGGTCAGGCGCAAAAAATCGGACCTGATGCTCTGGGCTTTTGCAGGGTTGGCGGCGCAGAGGTTTTTCGCGCGTTCTTCAATGCGAAATTCTTTGAGCATTTGGCCCTGGGTGCCCCAATAATGGGCGCGGGTGCCGACCGCATGCGCTGCGTTGATTAGCGCTTCAAAATCCACGTGGGCGGAAAGGTCCGCGTCGCCGGGATGAATAAATGGATCAGTAAATTTATGATCAGATATGGCCTGAAAAGTTTCGCCTGTTCGGGTGTTTGTGTAGCCATAATCAATTGCCACCATCGCCCCGCCGGTGCGGTTCAGGATTGTTGCCAATTCAGAAACTGTCTGTATGGCGAGGGGGCAGGTTTCCCATATCTCCCCTTGTTCGGGGCCTTTGATCTGGGGCGGGAAAACATTGTGGGGCATAGGGGTGGGGGAAAGCCCAAAGGCAAGGTTGTTTTCATTTAGACCGACCATGCGTTCATGCCAGTTTTGGTTGTCAAACTGGAACTGCCTGATGGGCAATGCGTCAAAAAACTCGTTAGCAAGGATGATTTTGGGGTTTTTGCGTTCGCCCAATTGCTTAATTTCGTTGATCCAAACCGGTGCATACCCGCTCAGTGTTCGTTTTTGAGCCTTGATCAATACCGGATTGGTTTCGAGCAAAACAATATTGATGGCTTTTTTGGCATGCGCATCTTTGGAAATTACCCGTAACGCATCAGCCATTAAAGTGCCGCGTCCGGGGCCAAGCTCAACAAGGTCAAAATTACCGGGGCACCCTAAAACATACCATTGTCCCAAAGCCCAGACACCCAGAATTTCCCCGAACATTTGGGAAACTTCGGGTGCGGTTGTGAAATCACCCTTTGAGCCGAGTGGATCTAGTTTCTTATAGTATCCAAATTCGGGGTGGGTAAGACACAAGCGCATATAGGTCGCAAGGGACATGGGTCCCTGATTGGTGATTTGGGCTTTGATCTGCTCGGCCAGAGATAGTCGCTTGGTATCAGTAGTCGGCATTGGGAGTTTTCATAGCCTTTGCAATAAGAACGATACCAACGATTAAAATCGGCAGGGTCAACATCATGCCCTGGGTGACCCAGTTTGTATTGAAGAGATAACCGATATGGGCATCGGGCAGGCGCACCTGCTCCACAAGCAGTCTTGAAAGAGCATAGCCAACGCCAAAAATGCCGGCGGCAAGACCAGGTTTTCTAAGACCAAAATACATATGGGTGACAAAGCGGATAACGATAAACAGAATCAGTCCCTCAAGCACCGCTTCATAGAGCTGGGTTGGATGATGGGGCGCCCCTTCAGTGCCGGGAAAAATTACGCCCCAGGGGAGATCGGTCGGGCGGCCATAAAGTTCGCCATTGATAAAGTTGGTGATGCGTACCAGAAAAATTCCGATAGTGGAGACGGCGGCCAGCAAATCAAGAGAGGAGAGGAAGTTTGCCTTTTTGTGGCGGCCAAAAAAATACATGGCCACAACAACCCCGATCAGCCCGCCGTGGAAAGACATGCCCCCCAGCCATGTTTGAAAGATGTGCAAGGGATTGGCCATGAAATATAAGGGGTCGTAAAATACCACATATCCCAGGCGGCCACCGATGATGGCCCCCAGAACAGCCCACATGCCAAAGTCGATAAACTGATCCGGGGTAAAGGGGGCGTTGCTCTTGTGCCAAAGGGATTTTTGCTTGAGCAGGGAGCGGCCATAAATAATGCCAAGTAAAATGCCCACGAGGTAGCCAAGCGAATACCAGCGCACCACAAGGGGGCCTAAACTAAAGGCAACGGGGTCGATGTCAGGAAAGGGCAAATTTCAGCTCCGAAATAGTTTTGTAAAGCATGGGGGGCGGTTTGGCTCTGGTCAAGTGGGTGATTGATACCTAAATAGGTCTTATAAATCACTTTCAGGCGAGTTAAAGGCACAGGAGATTACAATGGGTCAGGGCAGCAAGGTATTTGATGATATCGGACGGTTGATGAACGATGCAGCGGGAGTTGCTGATGGGGTGCGGCGTGAAGCGGAAACCGTTTTCAAATCGCAGATGGAGCGCATTGTAGCGGATATGGATCTGGTCAGCCGGGAAGATTATGATGTGTTACGCGAAATTGTGGAAGTTCAGGGGGAGGAAATTGCCATGTTGCAAAAAGAGCTGGCTTCCTTTCGTACCCGGAAGAAACCGACGTCAAAACCAGTATCAAAACCCACAAAATAGCTGATAGGCTGGTAGGTTTTGCCTGTGTACAACTCAATTGTATTAACCAGTTGTTAACCATGTTCAACCGAACATCCACAGATGTTTTAGGTGTAAAACCATGAAGCGCGTGCCACAGGGATGGTGAGCGGTGTAGACTTGAAACATAGTATGATTCGTAACTGTTCTAATTGTTGCGAGGAATTGATAATTATATTTCAAGGCGGCATTTATGGGACTATTGCTTCAATCAGAACCCGATCGTACCATGCACCCGGTGGATATTATTGAGCATATTGCGTCGATAAATGACTGGGCGTTTGAACGACAGGAAGCGGATGAAATCTCCATTACCCTGAGGGGGGGTGGAGTGACTACCATGTGACCTTTTCCTGGATGGAGCATATGGAGTCTTTACATGTGGCCAGCGCTTTTGATCTAAAGGTGCCAGAAGCGCGTGAGGGGGAAGTGCGCAAGCTGATTTCCCAGATCAACGAGCAGATGTGGATCGGGCATTTTGATATCTGGAGCAATGAGGGCGTGGTTTTGTTTAGAAACTCGCTTCTTTTATCCGGGGGGGCGGAAATATTGCCCCAGCAGTGCGAGACGCTATTGCGCTCGGCAACAGAGGCTTGCGATCATTATTATCAGGCATTTCAGTTTGTAGTTTGGGCTGGAAAATCCTCTCGTGAGGCTTTGGAATATGTGCTGTTTGAGACGGCTGGAGAAGCATGAACATTAAAGAAATCGGTTCGCTAATTCTAGTGGGGGCCGGGCAAATGGGCTCGGCGCTGGCCAAGGGGTGGCTGGCCCATGGCATGCCGGGTTCTGCGTTGACGTTGGTTGACCCGACCCCTGGAAAAGCAACGCATGAATTTGCCAAATCCAACGGTGTGTTGTTGCTTGAAGAAATGCCAAAGACACCCGCTGATGTGCTGGTGCTGGCTGTTAAGCCGCAAATCGCTGGACAGGTTATGAAACAGATCAGGGATGATATTGGACCTGAAACATTGGTGTTGTCGGTTGTTGCGGGATATTCTTTGGCATCGTTGAGTGCGCATATGGGCACGACCCGGATTGTGCGCACTATGCCCAATACACCAGCGCAAGTTGGTAAAGGGGTGACAGGGGCGGTTGCTGGTTCTGGAGTAAGTTATGAGAACCGGGAGATGGCTGATGCGGTTCTTGGGGCGTCGGGCCGGGCGGTCTGGTTGGAGCAGGAAGATCAGATTAATGCGTTGACGGCGGTTTCCGGATCAGGACCGGCCTATGTATTTTTGATGGTTGAGGCGATGGCCGCTGCCGGGGTCGCTGAGGGGTTAGACCCCGAAATATCCACGATACTGGCGCGCGAAACTGTAATCGGGGCCGCAGCTTTGATGGATGCAGACCCAACCGAAGCGGCGATTTTGCGAAAAAATGTGACGTCGCCCAACGGGGTGACAGCCGAGGGATTGGCGGTGTTGATGGCAGAACCAGGCCTTGGCGAGTTGATGGGCCGGGCGGTTGCGGCGGCACGTCGGAGAAATATTGAACTGGGTGAATAATGTGTCTGATAGTACGCCACAAATTGAATTTGATGAATTCCTGAAAGTTGATATTCGCAGCGGAACAATCGTTGAAGCTAAAGTATTTCCTGAAGCGCGCAAGCCCGCCTATATTCTCATGATAGATTTTGGCGGTGAAATCGGGATTAAGAAATCTTCAGCTCAAATTACGGAGCATTATCAGCCTGAAACTCTTTTGGGTAAGCAGGTGATGGCGGTGGTCAATTTTGCGCCGCGTCAAATCGGGCCAATAAAATCAGAAGTTTTAACGCTTGGGTTTGCTGATGGTGATGGTGCAATTGTTCTGGCTTCAGTGGACAGGAAGGTGCCAAACGGTGCGCGCTTGATGTGAGGCATTGAGTTGCCTCATATTTTGCCTTCAAAGCTCTTGATTAACTGGAGTTCGGCAAGTGTCTGGTGATCTGTTTTTTCAATCATGGCTATCACAAAGCTGCGAACGGTTTGTTGTGCTTCTTCAGGCAATTCATTTAACGCACTATTGATGCGCCGGGTTTGGCTTTCGGATAGCAGGGCAAAAAAGTCTTGGCCTTTTGGGGTAGCAAAAAGCAGGCGCTGGCGGCGGTCTACACTGCCAATATGTTGTTCAATATAGCCTTCGTCGATTAGTTGGCGCAATACGCGGGCCAAACTCTGTTTGGTGATTTTAAGAATTTCAAGCAGGTCGGCAACTGGCATTGCAGGGCGAATATTGACAAAGTACAGCACCCGGTGATGGGCGCGGCCAAATTTGTGGCCTGCAAGCAATTCATCAGGTGCCGAAACAAAGTCGCGATAGGCAAAGAAAAACAGCCCCATAATGTCTAGCGGCATGTCGGCAAGACGCGGGTCGGTTGGCGACATAGAATTTATGTCAGTAGTATTGACATTTATTTTTTTTAGAGTCATCGTATGGCCAAGGGTCAACTGAAGTCTGTTCCTCTTATCCCAGAGGGCGCCGGTTTTGCCAAGGGATAATAGGGTCAGGTTTATTTGGATTTGAATCGCAGGATAAGGAATTATAAAATGGCTGGTATTTCTATGGATCAGCGGGACGGGTGGATTTGGTATGATGGGGAATTTGTTCCCTGGCAGGACGCAAAACTTCATGTTTTGACCCATGGGCTGCATTATGCTTCAAGCATTTTTGAGGGTGTGCGCTCCTACAGCGGAAAAGTTTATAAGCAGCGCGAGCATACCGAGCGGTTGATAGCATCCGGGAAAATGCTGGATTGTGATATTCCCTATTCCGCTGATGAACTGGATGCGGCAACTGATGCGGCAATCGAAAAAAACGGACTTACAGGGTCCGATGCGGTTTATATCCGCCCCTTTGCCTGGCGTGGTTCGGAGGAAATGGGTGTTCCAGCGCGTAACAATATGGTTCATGTGGCGATTGCGGTATGGGACTGGCCCAGCTATTTTTCCATGGAAGAGAAGCTCAAAGGTATCCGTATGACTATGGCGGACTGGCGGCGGCCTTCCCCTGACACAATTCCGTGCAAAGCCAAGGCGGCGGGTCTTTATATGATTTGTATGCTTTCCAAGCATGCGGCCATGGACAAGGGATATACCGAAGCGCTGATGCTGGATCATAAGGGGCAGGTGGCCGAGGCGACCAGCGCCAATGTTTTCTTTCATCGCGATGGCGAATTGCATACGCCGATTGCTGATACTTTTCTGGACGGTATTACCCGGCGAAGTGTTATTGAGCTGGCAAAGAGCAATGGTCTGAAAGTGATTGAGCGGCGCATCATGCCTGGGGAACTGGGGGATTTTGACGAGTGCTTTTTAACCGGAACTGCGGCTGAAATTACGCCGGTGGCGGAAATCGACGCGGTTACTTATACGCCGGGTAAAGTGTGCGAACTGATTGTTTCAGCCTATGCCAGGGAAGTGCGCAAATAGGTTTTAATCTGGTGCCATTTTTATAGCGATGAGTTTATTCCCAGCGAAGCTTTGTTGTGTCGTCTTGAATTTTGGCATCGACCCAGTTTTCACCCGTGGGTGAAGTTTCTTTTTTCCAGAATGGGGCGTCGGTCTTCAGGAAGTCCATGATAAACTGCGCGCCCTCAAAGGCGGCATTTCTATGGGGGGCCAGCGTCATCACCTGCACGATGGGTTCATTGGGCAGCATTTTACCATAACGATGGATGACGGTGGCTTTGAGCAGACCAAATCGGGCAATGGCTCTATTGGCGAACTCTTCGAGTTGGGCCTGAGCCACGGGGGGATAATGTTCAAGGGTCAGGCTGGTGATTGGGTTTGTCGGGTCTGAACGCACCAGACCGGTAAAAGTGACGGCGGCCCCGGCCTTTGTGTGGGCTGTCAGGAATGCATTTGTTTCGGCGCCAGGATCAAAAATATCACTTTGCAGTCGAACGGTTATGCTCATTTCAGCCGCCGGTCATCGGGGGAAAAAAGGCAATGGTTTTTGCGTTTTTAATGGGTGTATCATGCTCGACGATTGTTTCATCCAGAGCGGTTTTAATCAGGTCACGTTTTTCAAAGGCCAGTGCAATTGCTTCGTCTTTTGTCGCTAGCCAGTCCATCAGTTCAGCAATTGTTTTTACCGAAGCGGGGGGGAAAACTGTTTCTTCGCCCCGGTTGAGACGTTCACGCAGCCATGCAAAATAGAGAATTTTCATTTTTTTGCCTCTTTGAGATGAGGCCATGCACCGGCAAAATACTGGTATCCTGAAATCAAAGTCAGGAGGGCCGCCAACCACAACAATATCTGGGAGGGGTAAAACAAAACAGGCACAAGCGGGGCAAGGATAATCAACCCCAGCGCAACCAGTTGCACTGTGGTTTTGTATTTGGCAACCGTTGTTACATGCACCGTGATTTGTTCTGCTCCAAGAAATTCGCGCAAGCCTGATACGGCAATTTCACGGACCATAATAATCAGAGCAGCCCAGATAGCAAAACTGTTAAAACTGCCCTCATAGGCAAAGGTGACAATGATCGCGCCAACCAGCAGCTTGTCGGCAATGGGGTCCAGCATGCGCCCGAGGGGTGATATGAGTTGAAGTTTTCTGGCCAGATAACCATCAAGAAAATCTGTTATTGCAGCAAGTGCGAACAATGCGAAGGCCAGCCAGCGGGCACTGTCGTTTTGTAAGAAAAGCAGAGCGCAGATTACAGGGATAAGCAAAATTCGTAATAATGTCAGGATATTGGGCAGGGACATTTAATTCTCACGGCTAAGGGGAAGTGTGGTGGTTTGTTGAGGTTTAGACTAAAGGGTCAGGCCAAGGCATGGCAACAGGATTTTAACCTGCTTAAACGGTTTAGTCATTGTGATTAAAGTGACCATAAATAACCTGAGCCAGTGCGCGCGAAATGCCGGGTACTTCGGCAATGTCGTTTAGGGCGGCGCGGGATACAGCTTTGGCTGAACCAAATTGGTTGAGTAAAGCGCGTTTGCGCCCCGCCCCAATGCCCGAAATTTCGTCCAACGGATTTTTGACAAAGCTCTCTTGGCGGCGTGCGCGGTGGGTGCCAATGGCAAATCGGTGGGCTTCGTCGCGCAGACGTTGCAAATAATAAAGCACCGGATCGCGGGCTGGCAGCATGAACGGTTTTTTTCCCCTTATGTGAAAGGTTTCACGTCCAGCATCACGTTCCTCCCCCTTGGCAATACCAATCAGGGTGATAGCGCGCGGCAATTTGAGTTGCTTGAGAACATCACGCACGGCGGACAGCTGACCCTTGCCCCCGTCAATCAGCAAAAGGTCCGGCCAGTCGGGCAGGGCGTCTGCGTCTTCAATATCAGGGTTATCTGAAGGAACTTCCCCGTCTGGATTTTCCTTTAACAGCCGAGAAAAACGGCGGGTCAAAACCTCTCCCATCATACCAAAGTCATCGCCGGGGGTGAGGTCTTCACTTTTGATGTTGAAGGTGCGGTAATGTTTTTTTGACAGGCCTTCAGGCCCCGCAACGATCATGGCGCCGACAGCGTTGGTGCCAGAGGTGTGGGAGTTGTCATAGACCTCTATGCGTCTTGGGGTGTAATCCAGATCAAAGGTTTGTTTGACGCTAAGTAATAGTTTTTTCTGGGTAGCGGTTTCGGCCAATTGCCGGCCAAGGGCCTCGCGGGCGTTGACCAGGGCGTGGTTTACAAGATCGCGTTTTTCGCCACGTTGGGGCACCAGAATTTTCACTTGGTAGTCCGCGCGTTCGCTCAATGCCTGCTCAATAAGTTCAGTTTCTTCAAAATCATGTGAAACCAGGATTTTTTTTGGAGGCACACGGTTTTCATAAAACTGCATCAAAAAGGGTGACAACACTTCGGCTTCAGACAAACTATTGTCGGCGCGGGGGTAAAACGCATAATTCCCCCAGTTCTGGTAGGCGCGGAAAAAGAAAACCTGAACACAAAATTGGCCGGCCTGCTGGTGGATGGCAAATATGTCCGCCTCTTTGACATTTTGAGCCGAGACATCACCCTGGCCTTGAATCAGGGCCAGTGCGCTCAGGCGATCGCGTAGTATTGCGGCTTGTTCAAAATCTTCCTTTTCAGCCGCTTCATGCATTTTTTCGGACAGGTCTTTAGAAACGTTTTTGGTGCGCCCGGCTAGAAATCCGCGTGCGCCTTCTACAAGTTTGAGATAATTTTGTGGGGTGATTTGATTGGTACAGGGTGCCGCGCAGCGTTTGATCTGATGTTGCAGGCATGGGCGGGAGCGCGAGGCAAAATAGCTGTCAGAACAATTGCGCAGGAGAAATGCTTTTTGCAAGGCGGCAAGTGTGCGTTCAACCGCGGTTGCTGAGGCAAAAGGACCGAAATAGTGCCCTTTTACGCGGCGGCTTCCGCGATGTTTTGTAAGCTGGGGGGAAGCGTGTTCGGTGGCAATCAGAATGTAGGGGAAAGTTTTGTCATCGCGTAAAAGCACATTGTAGCGCGGTTTAAGGCGCTTGATCATATTGGCTTCGAGCAGCAGGGCTTCAGCTTCGGTTTGGGTGCGCACGAATTCCATATCAGCGGTTGCGCTGATCATGCGGCAGGTGCGTACAGGATTGCCCTCAAACCGGGTATAGTTGGCGACACGGGATTTAAGGGAGCGTGCTTTGCCCACATAAATGACCTGGCCATTACTATCCAGCATGCGATAAACGCCGGGTGCGCGGGGCAGATTGCGCACAAACGATTGAATCAGTTCGGGGCCGGTTTTGCAGTCGGGGTTTTTACTCATTTGGTTTCAGGGGTATTTGGGTTTTCCCCTCGCCATTCTAAATGTTCCCCCCCATCCAATGTTATCATTTGTCCTGTCATTGATGGGGTGTTGACTAAAAAAATTACAGCCTTGGCAATGTCCTGGGGGTTGGCGGCAAGACCAAGGGGAAGGCGTTGGCGGGCGCGTTCAAATTGCTCCTGGCTCTGGCGGGCGTGTGGCAGGGTGGGGCCGGGGCCGATTGCGTTGACGCGAATGTGGGGCGCAAAGGATTGGGCCAGGGTTTTTGTTGCCGTCCACAGTACAGATTTTGAGAGGGTGTAGGAAAAATATCCGGGGTGATTTCTCAGGACACGCTCATCAATTATATTGATAATGTTTCCAGATTTCCCTTCCGGTAGTTGCCGGGCAAAATCCCGGGAAAGGAACATGGGGGCTTTAGCGTGAATATTGAAGTGTGCGTCCCATAGTTCTTCGTTCAGAGTGAGGGCGGAATCAAACTCATATATGGAGGCGTTATTGATCAGTAGGTCGATGGGACCAAAACACTCAATTGCCGTTTTGAATAATGTCCGGCGCTGTTCGTCTCGGGCAAGATTTGCCTGTACTGTTGCCGCGTTTCCTCCATTTTTACGAATTTTGTTGCACAGGTTTTCAGCATCGGCAAGTGAGTTGTGACAGTGCACAATGATGCTGTACCCGTGTGTAGAAAGCGATTTAGCCAGTGTTGCGCCAATGCGATTTGCGGCACCGGTAATAAGGGCTGTTTTTGTCATTGAACGAATATAGCGTGTTCTGTTGATCTAGGCGAACATTATCCCGTGAGAGAAACAAACAAATAGGTGGCATAGGCAATAGTGAGGGTCGCACCAAAATTTTTCCGATGGGGCGTCGAATAAATGCAAACAACATGACAATGCCGGAACAGGCCAGTAAAATCCATACATCAAACTGAAGCAGACCGGTTGAAACCGGCAAAGGAATAATAACTGCGGTAAGTCCCAGAATACCCAGCAGATTGAAAATGTTGGAGCCAATGACGTTGCCAATGGCAACTCCTGCTTCACGGCGGAACGCTGCGGCGAGCGTTGCAGCGATTTCTGGCAGTGTGGTGCCAAAAGCTACAATGGTTGTGCCAATAACAGTTTCGCCGATACCCCAGAGAACGGCCAGATCAAGGGCACTGTCAACAATCAGTTTGGCGCCAATTCCAAGTCCGACAAATCCAAATGCCAAATAGGCAATATCTTTGATTACTGATCCATCGGGGGCTAAATCGTTAAAATCTGCACCGTCAAGTTTTTCTTTGCGCGCCTTGGAAGCCATCGCAATTGAATAGGCCAGATACAGGACCAACATCGCCAGAAGCATAAAGCCATCCAGCGTGGAAATCATCCCGTCCATCGAAAGAATGTAAAATCCCAAGGAAATGAAAACCATGAAGGCTGCCGAACGTCGCATGCCAAGGCTGGTGAAATATAGTGGGGCAATCAAAGCTGGCAAGCCAAGAACAACCAGTGAATTTGCAATGTTTGAGCCGACTGCGTTGCCGACCGAGAGGCCCGGCGCACCTTCAAATGCGGCTTGGAGTGAAACAAAAAGCTCGGGGGCGGATGTCCCCATGGAAATTATGGTCAGGCCAATAATAAGCGGGGGAACATGAAAACGGGTTGCAATGGTAACCGCACCACGAACAAGTGCGTCTCCTGCAAGGGTTAACAACACCAATCCGGCGATAAACAATAGATATGGGGCCATGGGGGTTCCTTGCTGTTGGGAGCCTATTTGGGGATTTTTGCCGAAAAAATCAAGATAATAAATCACGAAAGAGTGTTGAGTTCTGGCAGTCAAATTTGCCAAACAGACTTAACAGGGGGCGTTTAATATTTATAGTTACATCTATAATGATGACCACAACGCATATATTGATTGGGGCGGCGCTTTCCTCGCGTCCCCGTTTCCAGCCCTACCAGATTGTTCTGGCCTGGTTTGGTGGTTTTGTACCGGACCTTTCGATTTTTATCATGGTGGGGTATTCGCGGTTTGTGGAAGTTGGGCCGGCGGGTTTGTGGCGGGAACCTGAGGGATTGTATTGGCAGCAACCCTGGCAATTTTTCTCTGCCGTATCCAATTCTTTCCCCATGTGGATATTTTTGTGTGCGTTGGCTCTTTTTTTGTTTCGAAGGGTGGCAGCGTTGAAAACACTCGGTTTGGCACTGCTGATATTCAGCACTGCTGCACTGTCCCACATCACGGTGGATTTTTTTACCCATGCCCGTGATGCCCATGTGCAATTCTGGCCATTTAGCGAATGGCGGTTTCATTCGCCAATTTCCTATTACGACCCTGAATTTTATGGGCGGA
>JAJRRJ010000138.1 GCA_024279575.1 Alphaproteobacteria bacterium
TACAACAATACCGAATTTCACTTTTCTTAGTCCTCTAGAAGTGGATATGGGCAGAGTGATTCATGGTGTGGCGCGCGCCAGTCCATGTATCCAGATGGTGTTTGGTGAACGCCATATCTGTCATTTCAAAGAAACGCTTCCGACCAATACGATCAATCCACTCCCCAACACGTTCCCAATGCTTGGCATCAGCTTTATAGGCCTCAATAATCGTACGCACCACCGCAGCAACTTCCGGCCAATGGGGAGGATTGTTGGGCAGGTTTGCAACAACCAGCTTGTGGAACGTGGGTTTGGAGCGCGCATTGGCATGCTTGCCACCAACCCAGATCGCAATTTTTGTTGAATCAGCTGAGTTGATTTGCATTGGCGGACACGGGGGATAACACGCACCACAACAAACACATTTCTTTTCGTCAATTTCAAGTGATGGCTTTCCGTCAACCATTGCCGGACGAATAGCAGCCACAGGGCAACGGGCCACAACAGCGGGACGCTCACATACGTTGGCAACCAGATCATGGTTGATGGTTGGCGGCTTGGTATATTGCACGTTGATAGCAATATCCCCCTGCCCGCCACAGTTGATCTGACAACAAGACGTGGTGATGCGCACGCGGTTAGGCATACGCTCCTGCACGAATTCTTTGTGCAGATAATCCATCAGGCTTTTCACAACACCAGAAGCATCAGTTCCAGGAATATCACAGTGCAGCCACCCCTGGGTATGGGAAATCATCGATACCGAAGCGCCGGTACCGCCAACAGGAAACCCTTCCGCATTGAGCGCCTCGATTAAAGGCTCAACTTTGGCCTGGTCCGCCACCAGATATTCAATATTGGAGCGTGTGGTAAAGCGAATATGCCCATCGGCAAACTTATCACCAATATCACACAGTGTGCGAATGGTAAAAACGTCCATCTGACGTTGCGTTCCCGCCCGAACGGTAAAAATATCGTCGCCGCTCTTGCTCACATGGCGTAACACACCGGCCCGGGGGCGCTCGTGCCAGTCCCAATTGCCATGATTAGCTCTTAGAACCGGATGCATATATTGATGATGATCGGGCACGCCAATCTCATCGGCAATTCTAGGTTTCACTTGTGTAGTAGACATCTGTTTCCTCCTGATGGCTCCGATATTCACTTTTGGTGCCGATCCTTAATAACCGAAATTAAATCGCCTATTCGTCATTGACGGCCAAACCCTCTTCCCGGGCCTTGCGCTCAAACCATTTTGCAGCTTCTTCATCAAAATCATCCGTACGAACATAGCTTGACGTGCGCGGGTGATTGACCATATTGGGATCCGCAGGAACGCCCACTGCCTCAAGAAATGCTGGCAAGCCGATGCGATCAATAGTTTCCCCGATCCTCTCATGCTCCAATGCGTTGTCAGCGAAAAACTCAATGCAGGTTTCTGCAAAATCTTCAAGTTTTTCAAAATCTTCGTCTGTTTTTAGCTTGATAAAGGGCAAAATCATTGTCCCCATCAGATCACCCACTTTGAGCGAACGCTTGCCCCCGATCATCACGGACGCGCCACGATCATCTCCGGGTGACAAAGCTGTTGTCATGACATTAATACAATGCATACAACGTACGCAGCTGCTGTTGTCCACATCAAGCGTATCATCATCATTCAACGACAAAGCGCGCGTGGGACACATGGAAATGACGGTGTCGATCGTATATTTGCGCCCAACCTTGGCAACATGGGCCTTTACGGCTTCCTGATCCACCTTCATATCGTCGCGCCAGGTGCCAATAACAGCAAAATCAGAACGATGAATAGCATTTACGCAATCGTTGCCACAGCCGGAAAATTTGAACTTGAATTTATACGGCAAAGACGGACGATGCATTTCATCAAGAAACTTATTGATAATCCCCCGGTGCGCCTTACCCTCATCGAAACACGATTGTTCGCAGCGCGCACTGCCAACACAACTCATTGCTGTTCTTAAAGCTGGGCCGGCGCCACCAAGATCAAACCCCAGCTCATTGAGCGCATCAAAAGCTTTTTGTGTATTTTCTGTTGTGCACCCCTGAAACATAATGTCCCCGGACTGCCCGTGAAATGCAATCAAACCCGAGCCAAATTCTTCCCAGATGTCGCACATTTTGCGCAATATTTCGGTTGTATAATGAAACCCTGGAGGTGGCATAATACGCAAGGTGTGAAATTCTTTTGATTCAGGAAACTGATCAGCAACTTCTGAATAACGGGGAATGATACCGCCGCCATAACCAAATACAGAAACAACACCACCCTTCCAATACCCTTTACGGTTTTCATAGGAATGCTCTAACTGGCCAAGAAGGTCATTCATTACCGGCGCATACTGCTCGCCTTTGGCGTCGCGCAGTCTCTTAAGACCAGTTACAAAGCTGGGCCATGGCCCGTCTTCCAACTCATCAAGCATCGGAGTAGGGTGAGATCCGTTCCCTTTACCTGGATTATCCATTGTTTAACTAGCCTCCCGTTTGAACGCTGCAGCGGTTGTAGACCATTAGCAACGTTAAAGATGAACAAGATCAAAGCAACAACCCGATTTGGGTTTTCGTTCCATTAAAAACGAATGGCTGCTCCTCCCCCATTCATTGATTTCTCTCCATCTAGAATGACCTTGCGGACACATTCAAGAACTTATATGTATAACACATTCCTTTTTATGTATATATAGAAAATACCGGAAATATGTGAATACTCAATTTGAGTGCTTGTGCTTACGAAAAAAGCGATAAAAACCAAATACTTAAATCGACTTCTGAAAGGTCTTACAGTGGAAAACAACACGAAAACGACCCAACCAACGCGCCAGAATATGGCCCATTGGAATATGGAAACAGCCCGGGAATACAACATATGGCGCGAAGAAAAGCTACAAGCGAGCCATCAGCTTCAAACCGCTGAGTCGATTATTATCCAGGACCTTGCAAACCCCTCAGAACAGGAAATTCTCGAATTATCCCGGCGATGTGCGCAAACCAACATGGCTCTTTATCATGCGCCCAATGCCGCCAATCAATCCCCTGACGATACCCGTATGGCCTTACGGAGTTTTTCACAAAAAATGGGTTTGCAAATAGCTGAAGACCATCGTTCAGCTGGCAAAAACGGCATAGTTGCCCTGACTGTTTCAGAAGCTCCAGGCCAACGCGGTTACATTCCCTATTCTCAACGTCAGATGAACTGGCATACCGATGGATACTATAATGCACCAGATGAGCAGATACGCGCCATGGTGCTCCATTGCGTCACCCCCGCCAACGATGGCGGTCAAAACCAGTTTTTTGATGCAGAAATTGCCTATATTCGCCTGCGCGATCAAAACCCTGCATTCATTCATGCTCTTATGCACCCCCAGGCAATGACCATCCCGGCCAATGATACCGGAAACGGGGAAATACGCCCCACAAGCGTTGGTCCGGTATTTGGCGTGGACGAAAACAACAAACTCACCATGCGCTATACCGCGCGCACCCGTTCCATTTCATGGCGTCAGGACACAAACACGCAGGCCGCCGTGCATTTTTTACAAAACCTTCTGGAAAGCGGCGACCCTTTTATAAAAACTGCCACCCTTGAGGCAGGTCAGGGAATTTTGTGCAATAACTCCCTTCACAATCGGACCGCTTTTGACCCTGAAAAAGATCGCAGCAGTGATCGCCTGATTTTCAGGATACGTTTTCACAATCGAGTAAAAGGAACCTGA
>JAJRRJ010000139.1 GCA_024279575.1 Alphaproteobacteria bacterium
AAATACCGAGGGGCGGGTACAAGTGAGCGTGCGCGCTGTGTTCCCGCCTGGGGACGCCAAGGAAGACTGGTCTATTATCAGGGCCTTGTCGGCACATCTTAAACAAACGCTTGCATTCAATTCACTTCAGGATTTGCGCGCAGCATTATATGCGGAGCATCCGCATCTGGCTAAAATTGACGCGATTAAAATCGGTGACGTAGCCGCATTGAACAAACTTGCAAAACCCGCCAAACGGGCGTGCAATGTGGACTTTTCGTCACCCGTTGGTGATTTTTATCTTACAAACCCTATTTGCCGGGCCTCGGCCGTAATGGGCCAATGTGCACAACTGGCATCTTCTGAAAACCTAAAGGCGGCGGAGTAAACCGATGTTTGATTGGATTTTGATGGCGCTGGACTATTTGCTGGGTATTCCATTCCTTGGTTGGGGTGTGCATATCGGTTTTGTCTGGAAGGGGCTGTTGATGCTCGTTCTGCTGCTGGTGATTACTGCCTATGTTCTGCTGGCTGACCGTAAAATATGGGCGGCGGTGCAGATGCGGCGCGGACCCAATGTTGTCGGTGCTTTTGGCCTGCTGCAAAGCTTTGCCGACCTGATGAAATTTGCCTTCAAAGAACCTGTAATTCCTGCCGGTGCAGATAAAGTTGTTTATCTGCTTGCGCCGCTGGTGGCGGTGCTTTTATCCCTTGTCGCCTGGGTGGTTATCCCGGTTGATCTGGGGTGGGCTTTGGCCGACATTAACGTGGGCGTACTGTATATTTTTGCTATTTCGTCACTCGGAGTTTATGGCGTTATCATGGGGGGCTGGGCCTCTAACTCAAAATATCCGTTCCTTGGCGCACTGCGTTCAGCAGCTCAAATGATCTCCTATGAAGTGTCCATCGGTTTTGTGATCGTGACCGTTCTGTTGTGCGTTGGCTCCCTTAATCTGACTGATATTGTGATTGCCCAAAAAGAAATGGGCCTCGCCCATATGCTGGGTGTGCCTTGGATGAACTTTTTGAACTGGTTCTGGATCCCCCTGTTTCCCATGTTTGTGATCTTTTTTATCTCGGCTTTGGCCGAAACAAACCGGCCTCCGTCTGATCTGCCTGAAGCGGAAAGTGAATTGGTCGCTGGTTTCATGGTTGAATACGGCTCCACCCCCTATATGATGTTTATGCTGGCGGAATATATGGCCATCATGCTCATGTGCTCAATGACAGTTATTTTGTTTATGGGCGGCTGGGCGGCCCCGCTGGAAATTGCTCCATTTACATGGTTGCCCGGTGTGGTCTGGTTTACACTCCAGGCCTCCGCAGTGTTCTTCATGTTCTCGATGGTAAAGGCATTTGTGCCCCGTTATCGCTATGATCAACTTATGCGCTTGGGCTGGAAAGTGTTTCTGCCCATTTCCATCTTCAGGATTATCGTTGTGGCCTTTGTTCTTCAGCTTACCGGCTGGGGCTGGCACGGGGGGGTGGCATAATGGAGTATCTTTGGTACGGACTGCTTGGTGCGGGATTTGGCGTTGTTTTGGCCATGGCCCTTAATATTCTGACGGCAGAAAAAATCCTGACAAAAGTTGAGGAAGCTGTGACCTGGCCTGAAATGACAAAAGCAGACCTGAATGAGGCGCAAAGAAAATTCAAAAAGGCTGAACTTTTGGTCTTTTATGTGCAACCTCTGGTGCTGATTGTTTTTTCCACTACCGCTGCGATTCTTTTTTTTGGAGCTGAACGATGAAACGCACTTTGCAATTCCTCAACTCACTTCTGCTTAAAGAATTTGTTAGCGCGTTCTTTTTGTCCATGCGCTATTTTTTCGCGCCCAAAGCGACCATCAACTATCCATTTGAAAAGGGGCCCGTTTCGCCACGTTTTCGCGGCGAACATGCCTTGCGCCGTTACCCGAATGGAGAAGAGCGCTGTATTGCATGCAAGCTTTGCGAAGCAATTTGTCCCGCTCAGGCCATCACCATTGAAGCAGGACCGCGCCAAAATGACGGTACGCGCCGCACGGTTCGTTACGACATTGATATGGTTAAATGCATTTATTGCGGATTTTGTCAGGAAGCGTGCCCGGTGGACGCTATCGTTGAAGGACCAAATTTTGAATTTGCCACTGAAACCCGCGAAGAGCTTTATTTCGATAAAGAAAAACTCTTGGCAAACGGTGATCGCTGGGAGCGCGAAATTGCGCGAAATCTCTCAACTGATGCGCCCTATCGCTAGGAGATAAACATTATGACCTTGCCGATATTTTTCTTCTACATTTTTGCCGGTATCACCGTCGCGTCTGCACTTATGGTGATATCTTCGCGCAACCCGGTTCACTCAGTGTTGTTTCTTATCTTGGCGTTCATTAATGCCGCTGGCATTTTTATGCTGGCCGGTGCCGAGTTCCTCGCCATGATTCTGATTGTGGTTTATGTGGGGGCCGTTGCCGTATTGTTCCTGTTTGTTGTGATGATGCTCGATGTCGATTTTGCCGACCTTAAAAAGGGCGCCCTTCAATATATGCCTATTGGTGCCATTGTCGGGGGCATTCTGTTGCTTGAGTTGCTGATGGTTGCTGGTTCCACTTTTGTAACGCCGGAATTGGCAGCCGGAAGCGTGATGCCTATTGCTGCAGGAATTTCCAACACGCAGGCTTTGGGTGAGGTGCTTTATACGCGCTATGTATTCCTGTTTCAGGCAGCCGGACTTATTTTGCTGGTCGCAATGATCGGAGCCATCGTGCTGACCCTTCGGCACAAACCAAACATCAAGCGTCAGGATGTTGTAGCGCAGGTGGCGCGTACCCCTGAAACAGCCATTGAAGTTGTCAAAGTGCCTAGCGGCAAAGGACTGGGAGAAAAATCATGATGGTACCGGCAGTCGGACTTGCCCATTTTCTTTCCCTTGGCGCAATTCTTTTTACCCTTGGCGTGTTCGGTATCTTTATGAACCGCAAAAATGTCATTGTCATTCTCATGTCTATTGAGTTGATTTTGCTGGCCGTGAACATCAATTTTGTTGGGTTTAGCGCACATCTGAACGATCTCGCCGGGCAGGTGTTTGCTCTGATTATCCTGACCGTTGCCGCCGCCGAAGCCGCTATTGGCCTGGCTATCCTTGTAGTTTTCTTCCGTAACCGCGGCTCCATCGCGGTGGATGATGTCAACATGATGAAGGGGTGACGCCAATGATACAGGCGATTGTCTTTTTCCCTCTTTTCGGCGCGCTGATTGCCGGCCTGTTTGGCTCGCGTATTGGCCATCGCGCTTCTGAATATTTGACCTCCGCATTGTTGGTGGCTGCGGCTCTTTTATCATGGGTTGTGTTTTTCCAGTTCGGGTTTGGCGGCGATTCAGCTGAACCTGCGGTGCAGGCAACTGCTGGCGGGGAGCACGGGGAAGCCGCTGTGTTTGCCAATGTCGTAAAAGTTGAAATTTTCCGCTGGATTGTAGTTGGGGAACTGGACCTGCGCTGGGTGCTAAGAGTTGATACTCTCACTGCCATTATGCTGGTTGTTGTGACCAGTGTTTCTTCGCTCGTGCACATCTATTCCATTGGATATATGGCCGACGATCCTTCGCGGTCGCGCTTTTTTGCCTACCTGTCATTATTTACATTTGCTATGCTGATGCTGGTCACTGCTGACAATTTTCTGCAAATGTTCTTTGGCTGGGAAGGGGTGGGGCTGGCCTCTTATCTGCTGATCGGTTTTGGTACAAAAAGCCCTCTGCAAACGCAGCGGCCATGAAAGCATTTATCGTCAACCGGGTCGGTGACTTTGGTTTTGCCTTGGGAATTTTTGCTGCATTTGTAGTGCTTGGGCATTTGGATTTTGACGCCGCCTTTAGCGCAGTCGATGCCGCAAAAGGAACCTCTTTTGAGTTCCTCTGGATGCAATGGGATGCCATGACCATCATCACCTTGTTGTTGTTCATGGGAGCCATGGGAAAATCGGCTCAGTTCCTGCTTCACACCTGGTTGCCTGACGCGATGGAAGGACCAACGCCGGTGTCTGCTCTCATTCACGCCGCCACCATGGTGACGGCTGGCGTGTTTATGGTGGCGCGTCTTTCCCCCATGTTTGAAGCGGCACCAGCAACGATGACTGTCGTGCTTTATGTTGGCGCAATTACTGCTTTTTTTGCTGCCACAATCGGCTTGGTCCAAAACGATATCAAACGGGTTATCGCCTACTCAACCATGTCCCAGTTGGGCTATATGTTTGTGGCCTTGGGGGCCGGGGCCTACACAGCCGGGATTTTCCATCTTTTTACACACGCATTTTTCAAAGCGTTGTTGTTCCTTGGGGCAGGGGCGGTTATTCACGCTATGCACCATGAGCAGGACATGCGCAAAATGGGCGGCATCGCTAAAACCATTCCAAAAACCTACTGGATGATGATTATCGGCACATTGGCGTTGACCGGCGTTGGAATTCCGGGGACTTCGTTCGGCTTTGCCGGGTTCTTTTCCAAGGACTCCATTATTGAAGCTGCCTATGCGGTCGGAGGAACAACAGGACAGTTCGCCTTCTGGTCTCTGGTTATTGCGGCATTGTTCACCTCGTTTTATTCATGGCGCCTGATTCACCTGACTTTCCATGGCAAGCCGCGTGCAAGTCAGGAAACCATGTCCCACGCCCATGAGGCCCCCAATGTAATGATGGTTCCCATGTATTTTCTGGCGGCGGGCGCGGTGCTTTCCGGCGTTGTGTTTTATGGAGTTTTCTTCGGTGACGTAAACCTGATTGATCAGTTCTTTGCCGGCTCTGTCGTGGTTGACCATGGCATAATCGAGAAAGCACATTATGTGCCGACTTGGGTGAAATGGTCAGCAACTGTTGCTATGCTTTTTGGCTTTGTTACGGCATGGTATATGTATATCCGCCGTCCGGACGCGCCTGAGCGTTTGGCAACTCAGCATGCCTACCTTTATCGGTTTTTGCTCAACAAATGGTATTTTGATGAACTTTACGACAAGATTTTTGTCAAGCCGGCACTTTGGGTCGGCACCAAACTCTGGCGCGATGTAGATGATCGGCTGATTGATCAAACCATTGTTGAGGGGTTGGGAAACAGAGTAAAAGACATCCCCGCCCGGGTGGTTAAGTTACAATCCGGATTTCTCTATCATTATGCGTTCGCAATGCTTATCGGCATTGCCGCACTTCTTACTTGGGCCATTGCGGCAGGGGCGTCTTCGGATGATTATTTCCTCAAACATCCTGACAATTCTAACGTTTTTGCCGTTAGTTGGTGCGTTTTTTGTGCTGATTGTGCCGGGGGATGACAAGCTCGCGGTCACTAACATTCGCCGTATTGCGTTCATTACCACTGCGTTGACCTTTGTTTTCTCACTGATTATGTGGTCCATGTTTGACGCCTCAAGCGCAGGCTTCCAGTTTGTGGTTGATCATAAATGGATGGGAGATGTGATCGGCTACCGTATGGGCGTCGATGGGATTTCAATTCTGTTTATCGTTCTGACCGCATTTTTGATGCCGCTGATTGTTTTGTCTGCATGGGGGCCGGTAAAAACACGCGTGCGCGAATATATGGTTGCGTTTTTAATTCTGGAAACCCTGATGATCGGGGTGTTTTCAACCCTTGATCTGGCCATGTTCTATGTCTTCTTTGAAGGTGGCCTTATCCCCATGTTCCTGATTATCGGTGTATGGGGTGGCAAGCGGCGCGTGCAGGCCAGTTACAAGTTTTTCTTTTACACCTTCGTTGGCTCTGTTTTGATGCTTTTGGCGATCATGGCCATGTACTGGTATGCTGGAACCACCGATATTCGCCAGCTGTTAAAAACGGACTTCCCTGAAGAAATGCAGTTCTGGTTATGGATTGCCTTCTTTGCCTCCTTCGCAGTGAAATTGCCCATGTGGCCCCTTCATCGCTGGCTGCCAGAGGCACACGTTGAAGCGCCCACTGGCGGCTCGGTTATTCTGGCCGCGGTTCTTCTTAAAATGGGTGGGTACGGTTTTTTACGTTTTTCATTGCCCATGTTCCCGGATGCCTCAGCCTATTTCGCAGACTTTGTTTTTATATTGTCGGTTGCCGCTATCATCATCACGTCGCTGATTGCTCTTGTGCAAGAAGATATCAAGAAACTGATTGCCTATTCGTCAGTTGCCCACATGGGGTTTGTCACCATTGGTATTTTCTCGGCAAATATTTATGGCGTGCAGGGGGCCATCTTCCAGATGATCAGCCATGGTATTGTATCGGCGGCATTGTTTTTAGCCGTCGGGATAATTTATGACCGGATGCATACGCGTGATATTTCAGCCTATGGCGGTTTGGTTGAGCGCATGCCGCGCTATGCCGTTGTCTTTATGATATTTACCATGGCCAATGTTGGCTTGCCGGGCACATCTGGGTTCGTTGGAGAATTTTTGATCCTGATTGGTATATTCCAGATCAATACCTGGTTTGCATTTGCCGCCCTGTTTGGCGTTATTCTTTCCGCAGCTTATGCACTTTGGCTTTATCGCCGGATTATTTTTGGTGCTCTTACCAAGGAGTCACTGAAATCCATTTTGGACATGGATCGGCGGGAGATGGCGATTATGTTGCCATTGATTGCCCTGACCTTATTCTTCGGATTTTATCCGGCGCCAATTCTGGATGCCACAAACGCTTCTGTGCTGGCTCTTGTTACTCAATATCAAAGCACTGTCGGCGCCTTGCCGGTTGATGCTTTGGCTCATTAGGAGAAAAACATGAAATCCGATTTGAGCAGTTTTGCCTCTCTCGCCCCGGCCTATCCGGAGTTGATTTTGGCCATTGGCGCATTGGCATTGCTGATGGCCGGGGTATTCTTTAAGAATGCAAGTTCACGCATTGCAGGTGTCAGCATTGGTATGTTGCTGGCACTCACCGTCCTGGTGGTGTTTCAGCCCAATACCGGCCTGCTTTTCAATGGTGGATTTATTCACGATGATTTTGCCCGGTATATGAAAGCACTTATTCTTGCAGGCTCTGCTTTTGTACTTGTTCTTTCGGTTTCAAGTGCTAAAGAAAACGGGTTGGCAAAATGTGAGTACTCGGCACTGATTATTCTGGCGACACTCGGCATGCTGATTATGGTCTCCGCCAATGACTTGATGGTGCTTTATGTCGGACTGGAATTACAGTCTTTGTCCTTGTATATTCTTGCAGCAATGAAACGCGATAGCGCAAAAGCCACCGAATCCGGGCTAAAGTATTTTGTGCTTGGCGCACTGTCTTCAGGCATGCTGCTTTATGGCGCTTCGTTGATTTACGGGTTCACCGGCCAAACACAATTGGACAAGATTGCCGAAGTGATTTTGCTGAGTGAGCGCTCAATCGGAGTGCTTTTTGGATTGGCATTTTTGCTTGCCGGCGTGGCGTTCAAAATATCTGCAGCCCCGTTTCACATGTGGACACCCGACGTTTATGAAGGCGCGCCCACACCGGTTACAGCCTTTTTTGCGACCGCCCCAAAAGTGGCGGCAATGGCCCTTTTGATCCGTCTGGTTACTGATAGTTTTGAGCCGCTTACCAAAGACTGGCAACAAATCGTTATTTTCCTCTCTATCGCTTCAATGGTGCTGGCGGCATTTGCTGGAATTGGTCAGAAAAATATTAAGCGACTGATTGCCTATTCCTCCATTGGTCATATGGGGTTTGCCCTGGTTGGTTTGTCCGCCGGCAGCCTGGTGGGTGTTCAGGGCGTTGCCATTTATATGGCTATTTACCTCACAACCAACCTTGGTTTGTTTGCCTGTATTTTGGCGCTGAAAAACAGCGCCGGATATGTAGAGAATATTTCTGACCTTGCGGGGTTGGCAAAAACGCGCCCCGTTGTCGCCGCAACCATGGCAATAATGATGTTCTCATTGGTCGGGTTACCGCCTTTGGCCGGATTTTTTGCCAAATGGCATGTATTTCTCGCAGCGATCGAAGCGCAATTGTTTGTTCTGGCCGTTATTGGCGTACTAGCCAGCGCTGTGAGTGCCTTTTATTATCTTCGTATTGTCAAAACCATGTATTTTGATGAACCGGAAAATGAGTTTTCTCCAGTGCCGGGCGAACTGGCATTTGTTATGGCGATTGCTGGTTTTCTGATCGTTACATATTATTTGACCGTTGGACGTTCACTGGTTGATGCGGCGAATTTTGCGGCGCTCAGTTTGTTTTAGTGTGGACGATTTTCAGCTTCACCCTATCGCAATTTCCGCCGGGCATTCGCTAAAGTATTTTTGCTCGGTTGGCTCAACCAATCAGGTCGCGGCCAGGGAAGTTGCTGATGGGCAAGCGGATAATTTGTGGATTGTAGCTGGCGAGCAAACGGCAGGTCGTGCCCGGCGGGGGCGTTCATGGCAAACCGTGTCGGGAAATCTGGCCGCCTCAATTGCCCTAAACATGGATCATACAGTAAATGCCACGCATTTATTGGGATTTGTTGCCGCCATTGCTGTGGCGCGTACAGTGAGCACATTATTGCCAAAACAATTCCAAGAAATTCGCGTGAAATGGCCCAATGATGTGATGGTTGGAAAAGCAAAACTGGTTGGAATTTTACTTGAAGCAGTTTCCCGGCCTGATAAACAACGGTCAGTTATTGTAGGAATGGGAATAAATATTACAAGCGCCCCTACGGATTTGCCCTACGAGGCAACATACATCAACCAATACGATAAAAGCATAACTGGCGCTGAGGTGTTTAAGGAACTCACAAAAAATTGGGTGGAGGTTTATTCTCTTTGGGACTATGACAGGGGTCGCTCTGCTATCCTTGATCAATGGAGACAAGTGGCGACAGGAATAGGTAAATCCATTTCTGTGCGAGGGGCAGATAATGAGGTTCAGGGCACCTTTAATTCAATTGATGAAGAGGGACGCCTGATAATTGTCTTGGCGAATGGGCAAAAAGAAATTATTACCGCAGGTGATGTTGTGTTTTGATTTCGTCTGCTTTTTGAATTTAACAAAACGAGTTTTTGAATGAACAATAATGAACTGGTATTTCTTCCCCTTGGGGGCGTAGGCGAAATTGGTATGAATATGGCCGCCTACGGGTTTGGTCCGGAAACCAGCCGCAAGTGGTTGATTGTTGACTGCGGTGTGACGTTTGGCGGACCGGACCATCCTGGTATTGATCTGATTATGGCCGATCCTGCTTTTCTGGAAGAAAGAGCGGATGAGGTTGTTGGCCTGGTTTTAACCCACGCCCATGAAGATCATTATGGCGCTGTTCTGGATTTGTGGCCCTCCTTTGACAAACCTGTTTTTGCAACACGTTTTGCCGCAGCAATGCTCAATGCCAAACGAGCAATGGAGGGTATTGTCGAGCGAATCGATGTGACTATATTTGTACCCGGCGAACCATTTGATATTGGCCCGTTCAATGTAGAGGCCCTCAATGTGGCCCACTCAATCCCGGAATCCTGTTCGTTGTTGATCTCCACCACAGTAGGACGTGTTATCCATACCGGGGACTGGAAGCTTGAAGACAACCCGGTTTCCGGTGAGCCAACCGATGCAAAAAGGTTTAAGGAGATTGGTGCCGAGGGCGGTCCGCTGGCCCTTATTTGCGACAGTACAAACGCATTAAAGGATGGAAAAAGTCCCACGGAGCGTGAAATTGCTGTGAATTTGGAGCGTTTGATCGCGAAGGCACCCCACAGGGTTGTCGTAACCAGCTTTGCCTCAAATCTTGGTCGTATGGTTTCCGTTGCGCGGGCAGCGCAAAAGGCGGGGCGTCAGGTTGTTCTTTCAGGACGCTCAATGCACAGAATTGCAACCATCGGTCGGGAACTGGGCCTTTTGGATGGCATTGAGCCATTTTTGGATCATGATTCATTCAAACATTTGCCGCGAAAAAAAGTTGTGCTTTTATGCACCGGGTCGCAAGGGGAGCCGCGCGCCGCAATAGCCCGCATTTCCAACAATTCACACCCGGCTATTTCTTTGGATCGCGGGGATAGAATGATTTTTTCTTCCTGGGCGATTCCGGGAAATGAACGTGAAGTAAATGCAATTCAAAACCGCTTGATTGATATGGGCGTTGAAGTCATCACCAACAAGGATGAACTGGTACATGTTACCGGCCATCCACGCCGCGATGAGTTGCGTGAATTGTATGACTGGGTAAAACCTGATATTCTGGTGCCGGTCCACGGGGAGGCGGCTCATCTTTCTGCCCACGCCAAACTGGCCAGGGACGAAGGCATAAGTGACGTTTTTCAGATGCGCAATGGTGATATGGTGCGCCTGATGCCCGAGCCGGAACTCTCTCGCGCCGAAGTCCCTGTTGGGGAACTTTATCTTGATGCGGATATTTTATGCTCCCCGGAACAGTCTGGTGTGAGGGGACGAAAGCGCCTTTCTTTTGCTGGAATTGCAATCGTTTCTTTGTGTATAGGCAGCGACGGAAATTTGCGCTCTGAGCCGGAAATACATATTGAGGGATTGCCAGAACTCACAGACGAGCATGAATCTGCCCATGAGGTGGTTGAACAGGCAGTGCGTGGGGTATTTGCCGGCATGACCAAGCGGCTTCGCCGCAATCCAGATGGGTTGAGAGAAGCACTGCGTCGTGCTGTGCGCGGAGAACTCAATGCCTGGTGGGGACGTAAGCCCAATGTCAAAATTTTTCTTCATCAAGTTTAGGTCAGGTTGAAAATGTCATACATTTCTTTGGTTGCAGTCTATATGGTGATTTGGTGGTTATGCCTGTTCCTGGTGCTGCCATTTGGAATTCGATCCCATGTCGAGCAGGGAGAAGGTGTGGAAATGGGCAATGATCCCGGAGCGCCCTGGCGAGCAAATATTGGAAAGAAACTATTTATTACAACGATACTGTCCGTTGTCGTGATGGTATTATTGCTGTGGGCAATGTCAAATCCTGTTTTGCAGGAATACTGGCGCTAACCTTTGCCCGGTTGTATGGGGAGACAAGCGCCCTAACCGTTTTTAGGTAGACACAAAAAAACAGGGCCCTTGGCCCTGATATAGTTTCGCGACAACCCGTTGCAATGCAAAATATCAAATTTAGCGTTACAACGTTCCTCCCCAGACTAGTGTCGGCGTTCAACGATTAGAAAAGCGCAAGTGGCCATTCTGTCGTCTAGATTATTATGCAGAAACTACTATCAACAACTTGGCCGGGTGTCACTTCAAATTTTTATATCCCGGGTTCTTTGTTGTCTCTCAGTTGCCTGCAATTGGTTGCATTGTTAGATGTGCAAGAAAATATTGCCTTTTGTCGGTTTTTGAGTAAATCCTCGTCGCAATGCTTTAGCATAACAAATAAGCCTTTCCCCTGAGTCGGAGCCAATGGACCAATGCGTAAGTCAAACTACTTTTTACCTGTACTAAAAGAAGTGCCAAAAGAGGCTGAAATTATCTCCCATCGGCTGATGCTTCGCGCTGGCATGATCCGTCAACAGGCTTCCGGGCTATATTCATGGTTGCCGCTTGGTTACAAAGTGATGCGAAAAATTCAAACTATTATCGAGCAGGAGCAGTTACGCGCTGGAGCCATTCAGATGTTGATGCCCACGTTGCAACCTGCGGATCTGTGGCGAGAAAGCGGTCGCTATGACGCCTATGGAAAAGAAATGTTGCGAATTACAGATCGCCATGATCGGGACATGCTGTTTGGCCCCACCAATGAAGAAATGATCACGGACATATTCCGCTCCTATGTTCGCTCCTACAAAGAACTGCCGCTTAATCTCTATCATATTCAATGGAAGTTTCGCGACGAAATCCGCCCGCGTTTTGGCACCATGCGTTCGCGCGAATTTCTTATGAAAGATGGCTATTCCTTTGATGTAGATAAAGAGGCGGCGGAAAAATCCTATAATCGCATGTTTGTCGCCTATTTGCGTACCTATTATCGTATGGGCCTGACCGCAATTCCGATGAAGGCTGAAACCGGACCTATTGGTGGCGATTTGTCCCATGAGTTTATCGTATTGGCCGATACTGGCGAGAGCGCTGTTTTTTGCCACCAGGATATCTTGAAAAAAACAATTCCGCCCCGTGATACCGATTTTACTGGCGATCTGACCCCTATCATTGATGACTGGACGTCACTTTATGCGGCGACTGAAGATATGGTGAATATGGAAGAGTTTGAGCGCGATGTGCCAGAGGAAAAACGCATCGCAGCTAGTGGAATTGAGGTAGGGCAGATTTTTTACTTTGGAACAAAATATTCTAAAATTATGAAAGCAAGTGTGACTGGACCCGATGGCAAGGATGTGCCGGTTCATTCTGGCTCCTATGGAATTGGTTTGACCCGTCTGGTGCCTGCCATTATTGAAGCTTCCCACGATGAAAGTGGAATTATCTGGCCTGTAAGCGTTGCCCCGTTTGAGGTTGCATTGCTTAATTTGAAAGCCGCTGATGACTTGTGCAGCAGCGTTTGCGACGATCTTTATGCCCAGTTGCAGGCCGTGGGTATTGATGTGTTGTATGATGATACAAAAGATGGGGCAGGGGCCAAATTTGCCACTGCCGATCTGATTGGCATCCCTTTTCAGCTTATTGTTGGGCCGCGCGGGGCAAAAGCCGGGGAAGCCGAAATCAAGGACCGCAAAACCGGGGAGCGTCAGACAATGCCAATCGGGGATGCAGTGTCCTACCTTCAAACGCAGATTGAACCAGCACGGCGGAATGACATTTGACAAATTCAACTTCAGCCCTCCCAAAAGCCACAAAGGCAGAGGGAACCGGTCCGTTTTCACGCTTTGAATGGATGATCGCCAGCCGCTATTTGCGTTCCAGACGCAACGACACATTTATTTCAGTCATTGCTGGTCTTACTCTGACCGGCGTTGCAATCGGTGTGGCGACGTTGATTGTGGTTATGTCAGTGATGAATGGTTTTCGCGCGGAATTATTGACCAAAATTTTGGGGTTGAACGGTCATTTTACCGGCTTTCCCATTGAGGCTGAGTTTACTGATTATGATGAATTGATGGTCCAGATTGAAGAGGTGGAAGGGGTGGTTACCGCCATTGTTTTTGCGGAAGGTCAGGCGTTGGCCACCGGCACCGCTCAGTCCACAGGGGTGCGCGTGCGTGGCATGGATTTCGCAACCATTTCAAAATTACCGGCGCTGGCACAAAGTGAGCGTTTTGGTGATTGGGACCAGTGGGACCAAAGTAAAGGCTTGGCGATTGGTGTTCGGCTGGCGCAGCAATTGGGCGTTTCAATCGGGGACAGTGTGACATTGGTCAATCCCAATGGCTCAAAAACCCCGTTTGGCACCACCCCTCAAATCCGCGCCTACCCGGTAAATGTAATTTTTAATCTGGGCATGGTCGAGTTCGACAGTTTTTATGTATATATGCCGCTTGAGCCGGCGCAGAAATATTTCAAATTGTTTGAAGATGTTTTGCGGCCAGGTGTTGATCCTTTGCCCCTTGATGCCACCGATGATCAGATCGATGCTGCCTATGAGCGTGTTTATCGCGCATCAGCCTTCGAAGTCTTTATTGATGACCCGGATAACACCGCTCAGATGCGCGAACGACTCTATCAGGCAATTGAGCGCCCAATGGTGCTCACCGACTGGCAGCAACGCAATGCAACTTTCTTTTCTGCTCTTCAGGTCGAGCGAGTGGTAATGTTTGTGATTTTGTCGATGATCGTCATTGTTGCAGCTTTTAACATTATTTCGTCACTGGTTATGCTGGTCAAAGACAAGGCGGCAGATATAGCCATTTTGCGCACCATGGGTGCCACCCGTGGCGCGATTATGCGCATTTTTCTGATTGTAGGAACATCCATTGGCCTGATTGGCACGCTTATTGGAACCGTGTTGGGGCTGCTACTGGCCATTAACGCCGAAGCAATCCGGCTTTGGGTGTCTGAGGTGTTCGGGGTTATTTTATTCCCCCCTGAAGTGTTTTTCCTTTCCACACTGCCAACCAAAGTTGATCCGTTGGAAATTTCATTTGTAGTTTTTCTGTCCCTGCTTTTAACATTCCTAGCGACACTTTATCCCGCCCTTCGCGCTGCGCGATATGACCCGGTGGAGGCATTGCGCTATGAGTAATCTGAACCTTGAATTGAACGGTGTTTCCTATGCGTATGAGGAGGGTGCCAAACGCCTGCAAATCCTTAAAGACGCAGACCTTGTGGTAAAACAGGGGGAACTTGTCGCTCTGGTTGCCCCTTCCGGCGCTGGAAAATCAACGTTACTTCACTTGGGCGGCCTGCTTGAACGGCCCCAGGAGGGGGAGGTTACCATTTGCGGTAAAGCAACAAGTTCGCTTTCGGATCGCGAACGCACGAGGATGCGAAGAAGCACAGTCGGGTTTGTATATCAGTTTCATCATTTGTTGCCTGAGTTTACCGCTGTTGAAAATGTTGCTATTCCCCAAATGATTGCCGGCAAAAGTTCCCGTGATGCGCAACGCCATGCGCAGTCCCTTCTTGAAGCCCTTGGGGTTGGTCCCCGTGGCTCCCACCGTCCTTCTGAACTTTCCGGCGGAGAGCAGCAACGTGTTGCAATTGCCCGCGCCGCTGCTAACAGCCCAAATCTGATTTTGGCAGATGAGCCAACAGGCAATCTGGATCCTGATACATCAAATCTGGTATTTGATGCGCTCTTGGTATTGATAAAGGAGCACAAAAGCAGCGCCCTGATTGCCACCCATGATCATGACCTTGCCCGCCGTGCCGATAGAATAGTCACGCTGAAAAATGGCAAAATTTCTAAAATGGAACTCTAGTTTCTAATCTGAATACCGTGCTTTTTAGAAAATATTCACCATAACTGCCAACTAAAAACGGATCGCCTAGACAAGAACAAATGCAGAATCTATAAGAACATACCAGAAACAACGTGGAGTTACTTATGATCGATCTGCTTAAAGACACAATGGCTTTTTTGTCCGTTACAGCATTCTGTGCGACAATGTTCGTGTGGCTGGATATCCTTCAGAACCTGCCCATCTGATTGATTTGCGAACTTGGCAGGCATAACGAGGCACTAATTGGTACCTCCCTGTGAACAAGCCACATACCTGGCATTGGCGAATCTGGATTTGAGTGGCAAACTGTGGTTTGGAGTGCTCAGTGCAGTACCGCCCAGGAGAGTGCTATGACCGGCCCCGGTTTTGTCCATTTACATATTCATTCAGCCTATTCCCTTCTGGAGGGCGCGCTTCCCATCGCCACCCTTTTGGATATGGCGGTTAAAGATGAACAGCCAGCCCTTGGGATTGCCGACAGTTCTAACCTGTTTGGGGCACTGGAATTTTCCGAAAAGGCGGCAGCAAAGGGAATTCAACCAATTATATCGTGCGAGGTGCGCATCGATTTTGCTGATCAGGAGGAGACGCGCACCGTACGGCCCAAAGATGAAAAAAATGCAATAGTGTTAATTGCGCGTAACGAGTTGGGTTTTACTAACCTTTCCGCATTGGTCAGTCGCGCCTATCTTCAAAGCGATGATGGTACGGCCAACATAAAGCTGGATTGGTTGACGCCAAAAAATGTCCAGGGGCTGATTTGCCTGACAGGCGGGCCCGAGGGGGCAATTGACCCGTTGTTCAAAAACGGGGCCGAGGAAAAGGCCGAAGTGCGCCTCGCATTGCTCAAAAACTTGTTTGGTACAAATCTGTTCATGGAAATTCAGCGTCACTCAACGCCAGATGAAAAAACTGTTGAGCCACACTTGTTAGCCTATGCGTATGCCCATGATATTGCCCTGGTCGCCACCAATGAACCGTATTTCCCCACCGTCAGGGACTATGAAGCCCACGATGCGCTGCTGGCCATATCTCAGGGTTCGGTCGTAGCTCAAACCAACAGACGAAAACTCACAGATCAACATTATTTCAAAACCCGCCAGGAAATGTTGAAATTGTTCCACGACTTGCCCGAAGCAGTGGATAATACAGTATTGATCGCCAAGCTGGTTAATTTTCGACCTCGGACCCTTGATCCGATTTTGCCAAGTTTTTCAGTGAAGGAAGGTGCAACCCCCCAAGAGGCGCAAC
>JAJRRJ010000140.1 GCA_024279575.1 Alphaproteobacteria bacterium
GGGACGTTCGCTTTTCCATGTTTCATTGTCCTTAATCGCAGCAGCGGCTTTTTTGCCCTCATGCAAATCCTTAATCTGGATTATACCGCGCTCGCGCTCGTCCGAACCTTGGATGATGGCGGCAGGGGAGTTGCGCCGGTCAGCATATTGCAATTGCTTGCCAAAATTCTTGGGGTTACCCTGATACATTTCAGCGCGGATACCAGCATCGCGCAGTTCTGGCTCCATTTTTTGGTATTGGGCGAGGCTTTCAATGTCCTTATCCATGACGCAGACAACCACGGGGCCGGGGATTTCTTCTTGCCCCAATTTGCCAAGGTTGTTGAGCGCAGTCATTAGGCGAGACACGCCGATGGAGAAGCCGGTGGCTGGCACCGGTTGGCCAGTAAAACGCGAAACAAGCCCATCATAACGACCCCCGCCGCCGACGGAGCCGAACTGAACCTTTTGGCCCTTTTCATTGGTGACGTCGAAGGTGAGTTCCGCTTCGTAGACCATACCGGTGTAGTATTCGAGACCTCTGACGCAGGAGGGGTCCAAATTGATACGTCGCGGCCCGTAACCCGAGCCATTTAGTATGCGGAACAATTCCGTAAGCTCAACAATTGCATCATGCAGTTTTGGCCCCATTCCCAATTTCCTAAAGGTACTTTCTATATTATTGATTCTGTCAGTGGGGCTCCAAATTTCAACAAATTTTTTCAACACAGCATTATATTCATAATAGTCTTTTTCAATTTCTGGCACATTAGCCTTCTCACAAAGCAATAAATCTCCAAGGTCGCTTCCAAAGTTGCTAGTGTCACTTCCAAATCCAGAAAACACTAGGTCCATGTTTTTTTTGCCAAGCACTGCCTTGATATCATCAGGAAGAAAGTTAAAAAACAAATCTAAAGTGTAAATCTGCCGATCATCAAGACCGGCCCCCTGCATAGGGTCCCCACTTTCATCAACCCTACCGTCAGGACCCAACAAATAATACAGAGCCTGTCCACCCAGACGATCAACTTTATCAATCGCGCGTAGCACCATCAGCTTTTGCGCCTCATCGGTCACGCCAATGGCTTCCAGTACCCCATCAAGCACTTTGCGGTTGTTGACCCGGATCACATAGTCTCCGCGCTTGATGCCCAGTGCTTCCATGGTATCGGCCATCATCATGGCCATTTCTGCATCGGCTGCCACGCCGGGCGCGCCAACAATATCGGCATCAAACTGCATAAACTGGCGAAACCTTCCCGGCCCCGGCTTTTCATTGCGGAACACCCAGCCCTGCCGATAGGTGCGATAGGGCATTTGTATCTGATTAAAATTCTGCGCCACATGGCGGGCCAGCGGTGCCGTCAGGTCATAGCGCAGGCTCATCCATTGCTCATCATCATCCTGCAATGAGAACACCCCGGCATTGGGCCTGTCGGTATCGGGCAAAAACTTGCCCATGGCGTCGGTATATTCAAAAAACGGGGGTTCGACCGGATCAAACCCATAGCGCTCATAAACTTCGCGGATTTTTGCCACCATCTGATCAGTTGCCCGAATATCAGCGGGTGAACGGTCTGCAAATCCACGGGGAAGTCGCGCCCTGGGTTTGAATTTTTTTTGTTTTTTTGCCATGATAAAAAAGCCTGAAAAATAAGTATGGCAACGCTTTAGCGGAATGGGAATGCGGGGGCAAGGGAGCCTTTGGCCGCAATGACATCAATTCAAGGGCGCTTAAACGCATCCCTCTCCGCCTCCACCTCAGCGCGGCAATAACAGGTTTCAATATGGTCATTGACCAACCCCATGGCCTGCATAAACGCATAACAGGTGGTGGGACCAACAAACTTCCAGCCGCGTTTTTTCAGATCTTTGGAAAGGGCAACGGATTCTTGCGTGGTTGCCATGGTTTTGAGCACTTCCCAGCTCAGTTCACTGGGTCTTGTTTCAGGTTTTGGTTCAAACCCCCAGAAATAGGTCGCCAGGGATCCAAATTCCTCCACCATTTCCAATGCGCGATTGGCATTATTGATGGTGGCATTGATTTTACCACGGTGGCGCACAATACCGGCATCTACCACCAGACGTTCCACGTCATTTGCATCAAATTTGGCCACTTTTTCAAAGTCAAATCCGGCAAAAGCTGCGCGAAACCCTTCGCGCTTTCGCAATATTGTGATCCAGGACAAACCGGACTGAAATCCCTCAAGGCATATTTTTTCAAACAGCCGAATATCACAGGAAACAGGGCGTCCCCACTCTTTATCATGGTAGGTTTCATAAAGCGGTTCCGAAGTGCCCCACGGGCAGCGATTGTTGTTGTTTGTCATTTTTCCTCCGAAACATTGACTTATTGGAAAGAGTACTATTAGAGGCAAGTGAATTCGTAACGCAATGAGTAATAACAACTGCGAGCGCATTTAATAGGGGGAGATATACTTTGCTGATTCCTTCGGAATTGAGCGCACTGGTGATTGATGACAATGATCACAGTGGCGCTTTGGCCAAGCATGAGCTTAAGAAAGTTGGTCTGGTTGATATTCATGTGGTCAGTGATGTTATCACCGCTTTGGAAACCTTAAAAAGCAACACAATTCATTTTGTACTACTTGACTGGTATATGCCAGAGGTAAATGGGGCGGGGTTTGTGTGTATGGTACGCAAGGGGCTGGCCCATTGTAATACCAAATTGCCGATTATTGTTACTACCGCCTATGCCACGCGAGAAAACACGGCACGAATCCGTGAATTGGGTTTGCGCGAAATTCTGATAAAACCCTTTAACAGCAAGCAATTGAGCAAGGCCATTTCTATTGCAATTTCTCAACTGGCCCAAGAGAAACTGGAAAATCAAACGACACAAATCAATCCCTCAGAGCTGCCAGGCGACCCCGACGATAATGACGAACAAATTCTTTTATAATTTAATCATGGTGCTTCTGCTTGAAAGCGACACTATCTCCTCTCAGGGGATCTATTGGCGTTAACACATTGATCACTATAAGGTTTCGCACCTTTTTAACTATACTGTTTCATCCAATTTTTTCTATTCCACACTATTTTTCTATTATTAGTTTGGGGCAACAGCCTGCCCAACATGATAGTATCGAGTGGAGTTGAGTATGCGTAATATTAGTGGGAACATTTGGCGCCTCTTTTTGAGCGCCGGTTTATTTATTATGTTGGGCTTTCCTGGATATGCTCAGCAGGCGCGCATCGCATTTCCACCACCCGCAGGCATGACGTTGACCAGCACCGCGCCCACCAACATGCTTTCGCTACGCTCAAACAAAACACCTCACCCCGCCTACCTGCGCCAGCTTGTTGCCTATAACACCAGTGAGCGCGCGGGTACGATTGTTGTGAATACGAGTGAAAAATTCCTTTACCTTGTGCTGCCCGGCGGACGGGCGTTGCGCTATGGCATCGGGGTTGCCCGGAACGGCTTTGAATGGTCAGGCACCCATAACATAACGGCAAAGCGGGAGTGGCCCGGTTGGACGCCACCGGCTGAAATGAGGCAACGTCAGCCCGAACTTCCAGCTTTTATGGAAGGGGGGATTGACAACCCTCTTGGCGCGCGTGCCCTTTATCTTGGCTCAACCCTATATCGCATTCATGGCACTAATGAGCCGTGGACGATCGGGGGCACTGTGTCTTCAGGCTGTATCAGATTGACAAATCAGGACGTAAAAGACCTGTTCTCGCGGACACGGGTGGGTGCCAAAGTAATCGTAATGTAACAACATGCCGGTTAACAGGTTCATTCGATAACTGTTCAATTGTTCTGTTCCATCTTCAGGAATATTTAGCGACATGGGGATATGTTGCTGGCACAAATTTGTGCTTTTTTTCAAGGAAATCCGCTTCATGGACCAATTCTGGAAACTTATCAGGCGATTTCGTTCGGACGAGCGCGGCGTTTTTGCGGTTATATTTGGTGTCCTGGCGATTGTTCTGGTTGTTTCATCAGGCGGAGTTGTGGATTTTGTGGGGGTACAAAACGCACGCAGCATGGCACAACCAGCTTTGGATTCTGCGACACTTTCCCTACATTCAGAAATTGATGACTTGAACGAAACCCAAATTGGGGAACTGGCAGAATCATTGATAAACGATCGGCTTGATGCTTTGGGTCTAAGCGCCAGTGTGGAAACTGTTTCAATTAACACCGAAGAGGGTACTTTGTTTATTGAGGCGCGGTTTGCCTATACCACGGCGTTTCTTTCACTTATCGGCATTGATACAATTAACTCACGCATTCATTCCGAAGTGACCAGTAAGTCACTCAATATTGAAGTTGCCCTTGTACTTGATTCAACTGCATCCATGGGCGGGCCGAAATTGGCAGCGCTGAAAAGCTCTGCGCGCGCTCTGGTTGATGAATTGATGCCAGAAGAGAGCAATCCCGATATTTCCATCGCCCTGGTGCCCTTCAACCGATATGTGAATATCGGGCGAAGTAACCGGAGCGAGCCGGGCCTTGACATTGAAGCGGATTATACATGGACGCCCGCTGGCGAACGGTGCTGGAATACTTACCCCAATGATACCAGACGCTGTGACAGGCGCCGTGTTTCATATGCGTGCACACGGGATGGTGTGCCATCAACCTGCACCAGATGGCAATATTATAACTGCACAGGTTCGCGGGGCGATCCGGTTCGGGTATGTCGGCCACAATATACCCGAAATTTTCGCTGGTATGGCTGCATGGGTTCACGCCATCTTGCTCCCTTTGATACCGTTGATACCAACTATGCTACTGACCCGGTTCCCGGCATCATTCGCCACTGGAACACTTGCAGGGTCACCCCAATGACTGAACTCACCCATACGCGGGCCGATTTACGCACCGCCATTACCGCAATGCGCGCCCGGGATAACACCTATATTCCAACCGGCCTGATGTGGGGGTGGCGCCTGTTATCGCCCCAAACCCCTTTCACGGCGGAACCTTACAATGATGAAAACAAAAAAGTTATTGTCCTGATGACTGATGGAATGAACACAATTTCTCCAAATCTGGCATGGACGGCCAGTGAAGGGAGTACCCATAGGGTGCATAGGGGAGGCAATACAAACGAGGCCAATACAAAAACCATCGAGCTATGTTCCAACATCGCCGATGAAAATATCGTCATCTATACAATTGCTTTTGAGGTTACAGACCCCACCATCCGCACCATCCTAAGTGATTGCGCCGCAAACGGGGGCTCCTATTTTGATGCGGGCAACGCCGCCGAATTAGAACAGGCATTTGCCGATATTGCTGATGAACTACAATCCTTACGTATTTCACGATAGGAATGAACCAGTCTGTCTGCTCACAACACATTTCCCCTGGCGCGCATGGTTTTGCTTTTCTTAAGCGCCGGGGAACAATTGGCTTTATCAGAAGCATTCAAAATTTAGACTTTGGCTATAAAATTTCTTTGCTTGTCCAACAATTGGGGAAAAACGCATGTCGAACCGTCAGAAATTTACCCGACATTTGCATATCCAAAAGAATATAGGACACATAAATTCGCGTTGGTTTGCCAAGTCGCTCAAAGCGTTTGCCAGTGATGAGCGCGGCGTATTTGCGGTTATTTTTGGAATCCTTGCCATTGTTCTTGTTGCACTTGGGGGAGCCGCCGTTGACTTTGTCAGCATTCAAAACGCGCGCGCGCTCACTCAGTCAACACTGGATTCCACGGCGTTGACATTGCAGCCGAAAATTTACACAAAAACAGAATCCGAATTACAAATACTGGCTGAAGCATTGTTGCTTACGGGGCTGTCAACAATCAATGTTGGCGCCGAGCTTGAGAGCGTTAGCAAAGATACCAGCGAAGGAACCCTGTTTCTTGAGGCGCGAATTAGCGTGCCTCTGCCCTTTCTCTCCCTTGTTGGAGTGTCAGACATCAATGCGCGGGTTTCCGCCGTTGCAACCAGAAAACAACTGTTTTTAGAAGTTGGCATGGTGCTGGACAATTCGGGTTCCATGAGTGCTTTTTCGCGCATGGACAACCTGAAAACAGCTGCGAGCAATGCGACCGAGATCATCTTCAATGGGGCCAGCACCTCAACGACGACAAAAATCGGCATTATACCTTTTACAAGTTTTGTAAATGTGGGAACTGCAAACTCGGGCGCATCGTGGATTGATGTAACGGGTAACTCCTCCATCGCCAATGACAATTTTGATAATGACGATGATGATTCCACGCCATTTAACGGGCCGGTCAACCGGTTGGCTTTGTATGATCAACTGAACAATGTCCAATGGGGGGGATGTGTTGATGCCCGCCCGCACACAGAGACGTCAGGACCCACCGCGCATCTTGATACCGACGATACCCTGCCCTCACTTGCCGATCCTGATACGTTGTTTGTTCCCTCTTTTTCACCGGACACACCAAATTCGTGGGCAGGTTGGCAAAGTGACTATATCAGCGATACCGCCTCTGCTGCGTGTTCTTTTCTAAGCGGGGGGGCAAGTGATCGCGAGCGGCAGGAACGCCTGTGCAAATATAATGGTTCAATCGATACCACTGCATGGGGCCCCAATTTTGATTGTCCAAGCGCTGCCCTGTTGCCGCTTTCTGACACCAAACAGGATGTGCTGGATGCTATTGATATCATGGCTGCAAGCGGCGCTACCAATATCCATATGGGAGCTATTTGGGGTTTGCGGGTTGTATCGCCTACATTGCCGTTTGCCGAGGGGCGCCCATATGACCCCGACACAATGAAAGTTCTGATCATCATGACAGATGGTGAGAACACAATGTATTCAACAAATAACATGAACGGCGCACACTATTATTCACCCTATGGCTTTCCCGTTAATCAAAGAATTGGCGCTTGGGGATGGGATAATACTCAGCTCAGAACTGAAATGAACGTACGTACGGTTGAAGCATGCAACAACGCAAAAAATGCAAACATTGTTGTTTACACAGTGGGGCTAACCCCACCAAACGCTGCCACGCAGACAATGTTGCAGGAATGCGCAACCAGTTTGGCACATGCCTTTTTTCCTGGCGCACCAGATGAACTGGACAGTGTATTTGCCCAGATCGCCAACCAGCTTTCCGCATTAAGGCTTTCCCGATAAAA
>JAJRRJ010000141.1 GCA_024279575.1 Alphaproteobacteria bacterium
ATGGAGAATAACACGTTTTGGTCAGGTCTAGGGGGCGGCAATTGTTAAATAAATGCTAACAATTCCCTTATTTCGCCGAAATTGGCAGGGTAAAGATAGGGATGAAGGGGATTTGAGGTAAAATCTCCAAAAAAACAGGGACTTATATTATGGAAGCACTTCTTCCCATTATTATGCAACTTGTTGGTGGTGGCGCTGGCGGTGCCGCGGTATCAAAACTGATGTCTGGCGGTAACATGAGTGCGGTATTAGGTATGGTTACCGGTGCTGTTGGCGGCGTTGGTGGAACTTTTCTTGCTGGAATGATTCCCGGACTTTCAGGAATGCTGGGCAAAGCTACAGATATGGCGGGGGCTGCTTCTGATGCGGCTGGTGCAACGGCTGCCAGTGGCCTGGATTTTGGTGCCCTTGCGGGCCAGGGTGCAACTGGCCTTGTAGGGGGTGGTATTTTGACCGGCGTAGTTAGCTTGATCAAAGGCGTCATGAACAAGTAAATAGAATAGATATTTTTGTTGCTCCGGGGACACCCCCGGGGTATTTTTGTTTTTGTTCCTATGTTCGTGCGCTGTTTTTTGGTGTAGCGATTTTTTATGAACAATTTATCTTCAAACCCGTTGGATATTGGCAAGGGCATTGGGTTTACCATTGCCTCTGTTTTGCTGTTTGGTGTGCAGGATTTAACGGCCAAAATTCTGGTGCAGGATTATCCCGTGGCTCAAGTGGTCATGATGCGTTATTGGGCGTTTGGTTTGTTCGCGATGTTTTTGGCAGCGCGCCATTACGGACCAACGCTTAGGGGCGTACGGCAGGGGGTGAACAGCAATATAAGATGGTTACAGGTTTTTCGCGCTGTTGTTCTGCTGGTGGATATTTTGCTGTTTGCGGCGGGGCTGCGTACATTGCCGCTGGGAGAAGCGGCAGCGATTACGCTGACTTTTCCACTTTTTGTCACATTGTTTGCCATTCCGCTACTGGGTGAGAGAGTGGGGCTGTTTCGCTGGTTTTCCGTGGTGATCGGATTTCTTGGTGTGTTGATAGTGTTGCGCCCCGGTTTTGCAGCTCTTGATGTTGGGGCCATCTATATTCTTGCAGCCACCATGTTGTTTGCGCTTTATGTGGTGCTGACCCGGATGGTGGCGCAGAAAGACAGCACCGCGACCAACATGCTTTATGTGGGAGGGATTGGCATGGTGTGCTCCAGTTTGGTGGGAATATTTGTCTGGCAGGCACCGACTTTGCAGGCGTGGGGCATTGCTCTTTTACTGATGGGGGCAACAACGGGGGCGAACTATTTCGTCATGCGTGCAATGGCTTGTGCGCCGGCCTCTGTTGTGCAGCCGTTTAATTATCTCTTGCTGCCATGGGCGATGGTATTGAGCTTTGTTATATTTGGTCAGATAATGGACTTTGTTGCACTGGTCGGGGCTGTGATTATTGTATTTTCAGGGCTGATGGTGTGGTTTCGGGAGCGTTCAATAGCCTGAATTCTACCCCCTGGACCTGCGATTGTTATTCGTTAGCTTGGGACACACGGATGCATGGCAAGTCCCTGTGTTTTGGTACTTTGCCGTGTGTCCCAATTGTTTTATTCAGCAACACGGCACGATACGGTGCCATAGATGTCTGTGCCATTGGGCAGGCGAATTTTAAATCGCGTGTTGCCGCTATTGCCACTGTAGGCACAAAATTCTGCCAATTCCTGCTCACTTAGCAGGTGGTTGATGCTGTCTTTGATTTCCTGTGCATTTGCTGCAAAGGGCAACAGGCTTAAACAGGTTGCGATTGATATTGCGATTGATTTTTTCATGGTTTTCCCGCTTTTAAAAATGTTTGAGGAAGCGAACCTAACAAATCCAAGCTGAGCCATCGGTGAGGGCGTTGTCAGCGAATTGTCAGGTTTTTTAGCGGCGGACCAGCGCAATCAGAAACAGGCCGGCCCCCAGACCAAGCAGCAATACTCCAAGTGGTGTCAGCAAATAGAATGCCAGAATAAAAATTGTCGGTGCGCCACCTGACAATACCAGACTGGTCAGCCAAATAGGGATAATGCCAATGGCGCTTAAAATAGCGCCGATAACAAGCGTGGCGCGCGCCCAACGGGATAATCTCACAGTGCTAATCTCATGGCGCTAATCTCAGGACAAAAACTCCTTTTGCTTGGTTTGAGTTAAACACAGGATGAACGCTCGCGCCAGCGCTGGTTCAGTTGTTGCCGCTTAGGTTGGGATTAACTTAATCAGGCAAGGTATTGAACAATGTCCAACATTAACGCCGCTCTTTCATTTCATCTCACCCGATTACTTTTCCAAAAAATGCGCCAGTGCGGACTAATCTTTTAGCGGCACTTGATAATATTATGGCGCGCCGGAAAGCAACAATCCAGTTGTTTGCCGCAAATTGCCCCGAGCATCTATATTGTATTGATGAGGATAAATTGGCAGCGGCGCGCCTGCTCAACGATTGAGTGGGGTGTTTTGAGAGTGAGCTTATCTGGCTAAGTCGGGCTTAGCCGCCAAAAGTTTAGTCGCCAAGAGCTTCAGTCGCCAAGAATGAAAGTGATTTTGAGCACTACCCGATATTCCACCACTTCGCCTTTGTTGACGATAACACTTTGGTCCTGCACCCAGGCGCTTTTGATATTGCGCAGGGTTTTGCTGGCCTTGCGAACCCCCTTGCGGGTGGCGTGGTCAAAGCTCTTTTTGGATGAAGAAATAATTTCTGTAATGCGTGCCGTTGCCATGATGGTTTCCTTGATTTTCAATAAAATTACCTTTTAGCATAGTGGGCAAATGGAGGCGGGTCAAAGTACGAAGGTATTAAAGGTAAACGTAAGTACTTCATTAGTATGCATTTTAGCGAGTTAAGAGACTGCAGATAATGCCACATGATTTTGAATAAGGCGTTTCAATGTTGAGCCGGTTTGATTGTTCTGTTAAAAGGGAATTTGCTTTTGAAAGAAAATCAGGCTGTCAGACTTGTTAACAGGCACCGAATTTAGTGCTTTTTCTGTTTTTTGATATTCTTTGACTGTAAAGCTGAAAAATAAAAATGGACCGTGCAATTTCGGTTCAAAAATATCAGAGGGAGAACTTTATGTTAAAGACATTGACGATAGCTGCCGCCGCGGCTGTCATTTTGACTGGTGGCGCAACGGCTCAAACTGAGGTGCCGTTTGCACTGGATTGGAAATTTGAAGGTCCAAGTGCCGCCTATTTTGCTGCTGTAGACAATGGCTATTTTGCTGATGAAGGATTATCGGTGGAAATTTCGGCTGGCAGTGGCTCGCTCGATGCCATTCCAAAAGTGGCAACCGGTGCTTTTCCCTTTGGCTTTGCTGATATTAATAGCCTGATAAAGTTTCTCGATACCAATCCCGGAGCGCCGGTTATTGCTGTGATGATGGTTTATGATAAGCCACCGTTTGCCGTAATCGGGCGTGAATCACAGGGAGTTAGCACTCCTAAAGACCTTGAGGGGAAAATTCTTGGTGCGCCTCCCCCCGATGGGGCATGGGCCCAATTCCCGGCCTTTGCAAATGCTGCCGGGGGGGATGTTTCTAAAATTACCGTTGAACCGGTTGGTTTTCCAACTCGTGAACCGATGCTGGCCGAAGGTAAAGTTGATGCGATTACCGGATTTTCTTTTTCCAGTTATCTGAACCTGGTTCGCCTGGGTATTGATGAGGACGATATTAAAGTATTGCTGATGGCTGATTACGGGCTGGAGCTATATGGCAATGCCATCATTGTGAACACGGATTATGCAGCAGCAAACCCTGACACCGTAACTGGATTTATCCGCGCGGTTGCCAATGGCTGGAATGCGGTTATTGCTGATCCTGCTGCCGGTGCGGCCATGGTGCAAAAACGCAACCCTGCGGCTGATGTGGCACTTGAACAACGTCGGCTTCAGCTTGCTATTGATGCCAATGTGGTGACCGATTACACCAGAGCCAACGGCATGGGTGGCATTGATGCGGACCGGATGGCCAAGGCGCTGGAACAGCTGGCAGAGAACTATTCGTTTGAAAACGATGTAGATGCCGCGCTGTATTTTGACAGTGCTTATTTGCCAACAGATGGCAGTTTGATGCTGAAATAACTTTTGTTATTTAGTGAAGACATTCTACGGGAAGGCGGCATGCACTGCCTTCCCCATTTTATTGGATTGAAGTAACCCGGGGGGGATGATCAATGGCGTTGGAAAATCAGATCGAGATAAAAGGGGTGACCCATGCCTATCAGACTGATGAGGGGCCATTGCCGGTTCTTGAGGATCTGAATATTTCGGTTCCGCTAAATTCCTTTGTTGCCGTGGTGGGGCCTTCTGGTTGTGGGAAATCAACTCTAACCCGTTTGATTGCCGGTCTCATGATGCCCGATGAGGGGGAGGTTCGCCTGCATGGGGAAATTATTAAATCACCAAAATCAACGGTCGGTATGGCGTTTCAAAACCCCGTATTGCTGGAATGGCGCTCAATATTAAAAAATGTTTTGCTGCCCCTTGAAATTGTCCCCAATAAACTGACTTCAAAAGAGCGGATAGAGCGGGCCATGTCTTTATTGTCGCTGGTTGGTCTGGAGGGGGTTGAGGATAAACGCCCTTCTGAATTATCTGGTGGTATGCGCCAGCGGGCCTCTCTTTGTCGGGCGCTGGTTCACCGGCCCGAAGTTCTTATTCTGGATGAGCCTTTTGGGGCGCTGGATGCTTTTACCCGTGAAGATTTATGGCAGATTATGCACGCTTTGCGAAAAGAGGAGGCTTTTACCACCCTGATGATCACCCATGATTTGCGTGAATCAGTTTTCCTTGCCGATCAGGGTGTTGTGTTATCGGGGCGGCCCGCTACTGCGCAGTATACTCTTGATGTTGATCTGGGGCATGAACGCACGCTTGAAGATCTGTACACCGATCAATCGGTAACAATGCTTGCAAAATTACGTCGTGAAATTCAGATCGCCCAGGGGCGGTCGGAGAAAACTGAGGAGCGCAGCTGATGGATATGGTTCGCAAAATTGCTATTCCGTTGACAGCAATTGCTGTTTTTTTACTGCTTTGGGAATGGCTGGTCTGGTTTAATCAGTGGCCAAATTATAAAATGGCCTCCCCTTCCGATCTGTGGCCCGCTTTTTGGAAGTTCAAAGGCCTGTTTCTCTCCTATGGGTGGGATACATTGTGGCGAACGGTTGCCGGGTTGATGATTGCTATTGTTGTGGGCACCGGGTTTGGAATGCTGATGGGGTTCTCAAAAATAATGCGCGAGGGGCTTTATCCGCTTCTGGTGGGCTTTAATGCCATCCCCAAGGCCACGCTGGTGCCGGTGATCGCGCTGATGTTCATTGGTGCCGATGATATGAACACTGTTCTGATGGCGTTTTTAATCTCGTTTTTCCCCATTGCTGTTTCCGTTTCCATTGGCCTTTCGACGTTGGAACCTGAATATCGTGATATTTTGAAATCCTTAGGTGCCAGCCGGTTTGTAATTTTTAAAAAAATCGCGTTGCCCAAGACTCTGCCGGAGTTTTTCGGGGCTCTCAAAGTCGCTGTGACGCTGGCTTTTATTGGCACAAACCTGGTGGAAATTATTGAACCACACGGCAAGGGCCTGGGTTTTCTTTTTGACAGCGGCAAGATCAGCGCCGACTATCCGCTTATGTTTGCGGTTCTGATTGCCTTGGCATTCCTTGGCATTGTTCTTTATTACATTGTTGTTGTGCTGGAGAAAATCTTTGCCGGCTGGGCGGAACGGGCTGAAACCTGATGGAATAGTTTATTTGTCCCCTGGCAGGGGCGATTTTACCACAAAAGCAGATAAAGGTTCGGCTTTTTGGCGAAGCATTTGATGTGTGCTAAACACTCGTGTTTCCCCGGTAACGCCTGCATTTTCAACCACGGCCCGTCCGCCGTTCTTCATAACGAAGCGACAGAGCCAGACACTGGTGGAGAATTTTTCCACCGGGCGGGGTAAATGGCCAAGGCGCCGCCCGACGCTTTACGCTGATCTCCTGGCTGGCAGATCGGCTGATATGGCTTGGCCCAAAACGGGGCGACTCCCGCTTTATCCGGTTCCCTGCTTTCAACTGCTCGTTTGCAACCGTGCTATGGTTAAAACAGGGTGGGGGGAGTTCAAGGGATGGGAATGGGGGCGGGGATAAGGTTTTTTTGTAGGGGTATGCTTGGGCGTCATTGCGAGGCGCGCCAGCAACGAAGCAATCCAGAAACTTTTAAATCTGGCTGTAAACTGGACTGCCGCGTCGGCTTTGCCTTCTCGCAGTGACGAAGAGGGGGTGGTTAGAGCGCATCCAGCTCCATCTCCTTCAATCGTTTCACCTCATCACGCAGCCTTGCCGCCTTTTCGAACTCAAGGTTGGTGGCCGCTTCGCGCATTTGCTTTTCAAGGTCTTTAATCGTTGCGGCCAGATTTGCCCCCACATGCACCTGTTCCTTGCCGTCTTTTCCAATGCCGGTGGAAACGGTGACGCGGTCATTTTCATAGATGGAGTCAACAATTTCCTTAATGTTGGATTTTATTGACTGGGGCGTGATGTTGTTTTCAATATTGTAGGCGTGTTGTTTTTCGCGGCGGCGGTTGGTTTCTGCCAGTGCCCGTTCCATGGAACCGGTGATTTTGTCGGCATAGAGGATGACCTTGCCATCGACGTTGCGGGCGGCGCGGCCGATGGTCTGGATGAGGGATGTCTCAGAGCGCAAAAAGCCCTCCTTGTCGGCGTCAAGAATAGCGACCAGCGCGCATTCAGGGATATCCAGTCCCTCGCGCAGCAGGTTGATGCCGATCAGCACATCAAAGCCGCCAAGGCGCAGATCGCGGATGATTTCGATACGCTCCAGCGTGTCCACATCTGAATGCATATAGCGCACGCGGATGCCCTGTTCGTGCATATATTCGGTGAGGTTCTCGGCCATTTTTTTTGTCAATGTGGTGATCAACGTGCGATAGCCGGCCTTGTTGGTTTTGTGCACTTCATCGATCACATCATCCACTTGCGTTCCAGCGGGGCGAATTTCAACCGGTGGGTCAATTAATCCGGTGGGGCGAATGATCTGTTCGGCAAACGCGCCATCGGTCTGCTCCATTTCCCACTTTCCGGGGGTGGCGGAAACATAGACCGACTGGGGCCGCATGGCGTTCCATTCTTCAAAGCGCAATGGGCGGTTATCCATGCAGCTTGGAAGGCGGAACCCGTATTCGGCCAGGGTGGCCTTGCGGCGGAAATCCCCGCGATACATGGCCCCCAACTGGCCGATGGTGACGTGGCTTTCGTCGATGAAAATCAGCGCGTCGTCGGGCAGGTATTCAAATAATGTGGGGGGCGGTTCACCGGGCAGGCGGCCTGTCAGGTAGCGCGAATAATTTTCAATTCCGGCGCAAGAACCGGTGGCTTCCATCATTTCCAGGTCAAATAAAGTGCGTTGTTCGATGCGCTGAGCTTCAAGGAAACGCCCCGCCGCGTTGAGCTCTTCAAGGCGGATTTTCAGCTCGGCCTTGATGGATTTCATGGCGGTGAGCAAGGTAGGGCGCGGGGTCACATAGTGGGAGTTGGCATAAACGCGGGTTTGTTTCAGATTCTGGTTTTTGCGACCCGTCAGGGGGTCAAATTCTGTGATGGATTCGATTTG
>JAJRRJ010000142.1 GCA_024279575.1 Alphaproteobacteria bacterium
GGCTGTCCCGTTCTGTTTGAGCACCCGAAAGGGTGGCGGACAAAGAGTCGATGGTGGATTGCAGATCATCCGAGTTTCCACGTTCCAGTTGCAGCAGGTCGGAGAGTTCAGCAATCTGGGAATTCAGCCGGGTGAGGGCGGGGTCTTTTCCCAAGATTTCCTGGGCAAGGAAGAACTGGGACAGCATAAACAGGGACAGGAGGAATATAATGACCAGAAGAAGTGAGGACATGGCGTCGACAAACCCGGGCCAGAAATTCACTTGACTTCGGCGAGACGAGGGGGACGCGCGCATGGGTCAGAGGCCCGTTGAGTGAGGTGAAAGAGAGTCTGGAAGATCGTTAGTTTCGAGGTTTTGAATCATCTTCGCCCTCATTCAGCATGGCATCAATCAGGTCACGCAGCTTTTTGTTGGTTTCGCTTTGCTCCACAATATGGTGTCGCAGATCCTCTTGTTCAGCCCGAATATGCTTGACCAGTCCATCAATCCCATGGGCCAGTTCAGCCATGGCTCGGATGGCGTTTTGAGAACTGTCGGCATTTTGCATTTTGTCCCCGAGTTGCTCCAGTGCCACATGCATCTCTTCAGCTGACATGCCAAGCCCGCTGGCTTGCATCTGGGTAAAGGGGTGGTCCAGTTCGGTCATGGAGGACATCCAGTCTTCTAATTCATTTGAAAAAGCGTTTTGAGCCTGTCCGGTCTGAAGGTCCAGAAATCCCAGAATAAGAGAGCCGGAAAGGCCAAACAGGGATGATGAAAACGCAGTGCCCATGCCACTCAAGGGGGCTTCAAGCCCGTCGGTGAGGTTTGAAAAAAGTGTTCCGGAGTCACCCGCTGCCACATCCAGGGTCTGGATTACACCGGATACTGAATTGACCGTCTGCAGGAGCCCGTAAAAAGTTCCCAACAGACCCAAAAACACCAGAAGTCCGGTTAGGTATCGCGCGGTCTCGCGTGCCTCATCAAGGCGAAAACCCACGGAATCCAAAATTGAACGTAACGAGGAGGGGGTGATAATGGTTTCCCCAAGCTTGTCGCGCAGGATGAAGGCCACGGGTGCCAGCAATTCAGGTTGGGCATTGGGCTCGGCCATTGAGCCTTCCTGAAGGGAGTTTACCCAGCGGATTTCGGGCACAAGTCGGGTGACCTGCCGAAAGCTTAACAGCACGCCGATTACCAGAACAAACAATATCAGGCCGTTGATAAAGGGATTGGCCCAAAAGGCGCTGGCAAGTTGAGGCGCAAGAATACCGCCAAGCATGACGACTAAAATCAAGAAAATAATCATCTTGACCAGATACACGTTGGGGGACGCAATTAGATATGGATCGTAGCGTTCGGTCATGGTCTTGTTCGAACCTGTGGCGATTTGTTTTTACCAGCCTATTCAGACAGAGGTTCCATGACAATGAAAATGTGCAATTTCAAGGCGTTCTAACCAACGGTTTTAAGAGATTTCAACAGGGCGGCGTGTATGGTCTCGTTTCCAGCAACCACTTCACCGTTCAAAATGGACTTGTCACGTCCCGCATAATCACTCACAAAACCACCCGCTTCACGCACAAGAAGAATGCCAGGTGCAATATCCCAAGGGGCCAGTTTTGCTTCCCAGTACATGTCAAACCGTCCCGCGGCGACCCATGCCAGGTCGGTGCATGCAGACCCTGTGCGGCGGATACCGGCAACGCTTGGGGATATATGGGCAATTTGTTTTATCTGGCGGGGATCATCGTCGGTACCGGTGAGCTTAATGCCGGTTGTGGCTATACAATCAGACATTTTTTTGCGACCCGCGACCCGCAGTCGCTTGCGTCCGTCAAGCCATGCCCCACCGCCGCGTTCAGCCGTAAAAGTTTCTTCCATAATGGGGTTATAGATCACCGAAGCAACAATTTCGCCATTGCGTTCAAGAGCAATGCAGGAGGCAAAAATAGGAATGCCGTGGAGAAAGTTTGTTGTTCCATCCAGCGGATCAACAATCCAGCGATGCTGCCCGTCTTCGCCTTTAATTTCTCCCCCCTCTTCCATCAAAAAGGAATAGGTGGGTCGTGCCTTGAGCAACTCATCACGGATTATTTCTTCAGCATTGCGGTCAGCATTTGAGACAAAATCGGCAGGACCTTTTCTAGATATTTGCAGGTTTTCCACCTCGCCAAAATCGCGGGTGAGTGCGCGCCCGGCCTTTTGGGCAGCCCGGATCATGATATTTAACAGTGCTGAGGCGGCCATGGAACTATCCTTAAGCTTGGGTTGGGTTATTCGGCGCGTTTGAAGTAGGTGATTTCGCCGGTATCGACAATGATCTTTTCCCCTTCGGAAACAAACGGGGGAACCATGACTTTAATGCCGTTTTCAAGAATTGCCGGCTTAAAGGAATTTGCAGCCGTTTGCCCTTTTACCACCGGTTCAGTTTCTTTTACTTCCAGAGTAACGAACTGGGGTAGTTCAACGCCAAGGGGAGTGCCTTCGTGGCTTTCAACCTTGACCTTCATGCCATCTTGTAAAAACTGGGCGCGATCGCCTACAAATTCAACCATCAGCTCAAGTTGTTCATAGGTTTCGTTGTCCATGAAAACCAGCATTTCGTCCTGCGCATAAAGGAATTGATATTCTTTTTGCTCCAGGCGGATTTTGTCCACTGTTTCGGCGGAACGAAAGCGTTCGTTGAGTTTGGTGTTGTTGATAATTCCCTTGAGTTCGACCTGGGCAAACGCGCCCCCTTTGCCCGGTTTGACGTGGTTGACTTTTACCGCCACCCACAACTCTTTTTTGTGCATGATGACGTTGCCGGGGCGGATTTCATTGCCGTTGATTTTCATGGGATTGAAAATTCCTGTCAGAGTGGATGGGGGAGACGTGTAGATAATTTTTTGCGTTGTGCCTCAGATTGCACGCGCTGGCAAGTGGCAAGCCACATTCAACGGTGCTGATGGTTTATTGGCCAGTGGGTGATTGGGGGGTAAGGGGTGGCGAGGTTTGGAAATCGGTGGTCTGATCACCCATGTTGGCTGGCAGGCTGGTATCAGGGGCATCGGGCAGGATGCGTTGAGGTAAACTGCTGATTCCGGGGGTGTCACCGAGCGGTTCTGCGGGCCAGAAACGGGCGCGTTTTATAGCCAGGGCTAAATCCTCAGGAGCAATGGAAACCAGGAGACGGTCAAGCTGGGGGTCATTTAGCCCCTGACGTTGAGCCAGGGAGCGCCACATGGCTGCGGTTTGAAGATCAAGGTTTGTTCCTTCTCCAACCGCCAGTAATTTTGCCAGACGATTTTGCGCGACGGCGCTGCCGCCGTTTGCCGCTGTTTCATACCATAGAAATGCCTGTTCTCTGTTCTGCTCGATTGCTTTTCCAAGATAGAGCAGGGTGGCATATTCAACCTGTGCATCGATTAGGCCTGCCTCTGCCGCAAGACCCACATAATGTGCGCCCAGCCTGGGATTGGGAGCGCTGCCGGCCCCTTGCAGGAGCATGATTCCATAATCATATTGAGCTTCAGACAGTCCTGCGTCAGCGGCTTTGCCCATCAACTCAAATGCCAGAATAATGCTGGGTTCGGCATAAATGCCTTCCACATGCAGTAGAGCCAGATTATACATGGCTTCGCGATGGCCTTGATCGGCAGCCTTCTGGAACATTTGTGCTGCCAATTGTCGGTTTTTAGGCAGACCAGTGCCGCTTTGATAGAGTAAGGCAAGCTCAAATGTGGCGCTCAGATCGCCATTTTTGCTGGCAATATCATACCAGCTGGCGGCCAATGCCATATTTTGTGCAACCCCCAGGCCGTTTGCATATATGATGGCAATCAGGGTTTGGGCGGCGGCGTCATTTTTTTCTGCACGTTCAAGGGCCAGACCAAGAGCGGTGATATAATAGCCACGCTGGAAAGCGCCATAGGCAAGGTCAACGGGTATTTGAGGACCAAAAATTTCCTCAGAAATTTCGCCAGCTGTCGTATCTGGAACCATCTGGGCAAATGTTGGGGGTGCAATGACTGTGCTGAGCCAGATCTCAGACCCAAAAATTGCAGCAAAATGTTTGGGACGGCGTTTCATCTCAATCCTTTTTGCTGTCTGATATTCAAGTTTTTAAGGGCCTGGGACACTGATTCGGGTGCGCGCCAGGCATTTTCACCCAGCCCCTGAAACTCCCATCCACCGGATTTTATCTCAGATATTTGTGTTATGGGATCAAAGACAGCGCAGGGGGTTTCGAACAGCTCTGCCCACCAGTTTGAAAACGCCGTTGCCTCTTCATCAGGGGTGTTGGTAAAATCACCAAATGATATGTAATCCACCCCCGCTTCTCCGCATAGCATAGCGTGGTGGCGCGAATTGATATTTGCAGCACCAACAATATAGTCCGGTTTAAGAGTATTTAGCGCTTCAAGCACATCAGAATGACCAGAGGAAATTTGAACACCGTCTGCCTTCATTGGCCCCACCAGTTGAGGTTCGTTGTCAAGGATCACAGCACAATCGCATGCCTGGGCAACAGGTGTGGCTATTTCAATCAGCTTTTTATATTCAGACAAACCGTGTTGTGCTTTCTTTACCAGCAACACCGGAACCAGACCTGTTTCAAGGGCGGATTGCAACTCTTTTGCAAAAGTGAGCGTATCGGGCACAGTTGGTGTTGTTAAAATAATCTGCACGTCAGGTTTCCCTAAGAGAAATTTTCTTGTTTCATAAATAGAATGGCGTGTGGGCGTTTGCAATCGCCTGGCTGAATTGGCGGTAAATTTTGTCCATAAAAAGGGAGAAAACAATTTTTCAGGACTTGATAGTTATCTTGGATTAAATTCGGGTTTTCCCCGGATGCAGGTTAGGGCTATTGTTGCAAAGCGGCAACGCCGGGTAATGTTTTGCCTTCCATCCATTCAAGAAATGCTCCCCCTGCGGTTGAAACATAGGTGAATTGATCTTTGACGCCGGCGTGGGCGAGCGCCGCCACTGTATCGCCACCCCCGGCAATCGAAATCAGATGGTTATATTTAGTGCGCTTAGCGACATATTTGGCCACTTCCACGGTTCCTGCATCAAACGGTTCCATTTCAAAGGCCCCAAGCGGGCCATTCCATAAAATGGTGCTTGCATCATCAATAGCCCCTTTAATCCGTTCAATTGAGGAAGGCCCTATATCCAAAATCATGCCATTGGGGGCGATGGCATCAACGCCATAAAACAGATGTTTTGCATTTGCCTCAAATTTAAAGGCAACGACGGCATCAACGGGTAAAATGATTGAACATTGTTCCTCAGATGCGCGATCCATGATGCGAATTGCAGTGTCTTTAAGGTCTTTTTCGCACAGGGAATTTCCAACACTTAGTCCAGCTGCGTGCAAAAATGTATTGGCCATGGCTCCACCGATCACCAAAGCATCCACTTTGGGTAACAGATTTTCCAGCAGGTCAATTTTTGTTGATACTTTGGCCCCTCCAACCAGCGCGATAACAGGACGTTTGGGGTTGCCAAGGCCCTTTGTCAGCGCGGCCAGTTCCTTTTCCATGGCGCGGCCTGCCGCGTTGGGCAGCAGGTGTGCCAGCCCCTGAGTTGAGGCATGGGCACGGTGGGCAGCTGAGAAAGCATCGTTTACATAAAAATCCCCAAGGGAGGCCATTCGTTTTGCCAGTTCCGGGTCATTGCTGGCTTCTCCGGGGTGAAACCGGGTGTTTTGCATCACAACAATTGAACCGGATGGAGCTTGTTTGATTGCCCGTTTTGCCTTTGTCATATCCTGCCAGTCAGTATTCACAAAAACCACTTCCCGATTGCAAATACGGGCAACATCATCAAGCACGATTTCAAGGGAAAGTTCGGTCACAACCTTGCCCTCCGGGCGACCAAAATGGGACAGAAGGATGGCTTTTCCACCATATTTGGTGATATCGCGAATGGTGGGCACGATGCGCTCGATGCGCAATGTGTCGGTGACTTTTGAATTGGCCACCGGCACGTTCAGGTCAACACGTACAAGCACAAGTTTGTCCGCCATTGGCAAATCATCAAGTGTTTTAAACGTGTTCATATTTGACCCTCCTGGTTTAGATTGTTTTGGCGATCACCTGGGCGGTATCCAGCATGCGATTTGAAAACCCCCATTCGTTGTCGTACCAGCTCATAACATGCACAAGGTTTCCCCCAACCACTTTAGTTTGCTCCGCAGCGAAGTTTGATGAGTGTGGATCGTGGTTAAAGTCGATGGAAACCTTGGCTTCTTCATCATAATCAAAGACGGATGCAAGGGGGCCACTATCAGAGGCAGATTTGGCTATGGCGTTGACCTCATCAACGGAAGTGCTGTTTTTGGCAACAAAAACCAGATCTACAACTGAAACATTTGGTGTTGGTACGCGTACCGAGGCACCGTCCAAAATGCCTTCGAGTTCGGGCAATACAAGGCCAAGGGCGCGAGCGGCTCCAGTGGAAGTTGGAATCATGCTCATGGCTGCGGCGCGGGCCCGATACAGGTCAGTGTGCATACGATCAAGGGTTGGCTGATCTCCGGTATAGGCGTGAATAGTCGTCATGAAGCCTTTGTCAATGCCCACGGTGTCGTTGAGGATTTTGGCAAGGGGGGCAAGGCAGTTGGTGGTGCATGAGCCGTTCGAGATGATTTTGTGAGCCGAGGTGATGTCAGTGTGGTTCACCCCGTAAACGACAGTAATATCGGCCTTGTCGCCGGGGGCGGAAATCAGAACGCGCTTGGCACCGGCATCCAGATGCCATTGGGCTTTGTCACGGGAATTAAAAATTCCGGTACATTCCATGGCAATATCGATGTCCATTTCACCCCAAGGCAGGTTTTTGGGATCACGGATTGCTGTTACTTTTATCGGGCCCTGGCCCACATCGATTGTGTCACCATCAACTTTGACTACGCCGCCAAATTTTCCATGCACGCTGTCATAACGCATCAGATGCGCATTGGTTTCAACCGGACCCAAGTCGTTGATTGCAACCACCTGAATTTCTTTGTTTCCAGATTCAATGACCGCACGAAGGATATTGCGTCCGATACGGCCAAAGCCGTTAATTGCGACACGAATTGCCATAGGTGTTCTCCTTAATTAGTATTTGTTTTGGTTATTTTACGATCAGTTAAAGCTGACTTTTTACTGATGCCACAATGGCCTCGGCGGTGATACCAAAATGGACAAAAAGATCGGCTGCCGGTGCGCTGGCGCCAAAACTGTTCATGCCAATAAATTTCCCGGTGTCACCCAATAAGTGATCCCAGGGCATTTGCACGCCCGCCTCAACTGCGACACGGGCTTTTGGCGCTCCGATGAGAGAGCTTCGGTAATCCTTGTCCTGTTGGGAAAACAGTTCAAGGCAGGGCACTGAAATTACGCGCGCGGAAATGTCCTCACCCTGGAGGGTTTTTGCCGCCTGCAGTGCCAGTTCCACTTCTGATCCTGTGGCAAAAATAACTGCCTGCGCACCCTCTTCGCCAAAGACGCAATAGGCGCCGCGCGCACACAGATTTTCTTTGTCAAATTCTGTGCGTAACGGGCTGGTGCCCTGGCGGGTTAGGGAGAGAATGGATGGGGTGGTTTTGTTTTGCATAGCCAGTTGCCAGCATTCAGCGGTTTCAGTGGCGTCGGCGGGTCGAAAAACATTTACATTTGGCATGGCGCGGAATGAGGCCAGGTGTTCCACGGGCTGGTGAGTGGGACCATCTTCTCCCACACCAATGGAATCATGGGTCATCACGTGAATGACGCGAATTTCCATAAGCGCGGCCAACCGGATTGAGGGGCGGCAATAGTCTGAGAAGATAAAGAAACCGCCGGAGTATGGAATAATCCCTCCATGCAGGGCCATGCCGTTCATCATCGCAGCCATGGCGTGTTCGCGTACCCCGTAATTGATAAAACGACCTGCGTAATTTTGCGCAAGAAAGTCTTCCATACCGGCGGTTTTTGTGAGGTTTGACCCTTGAAGGTCGGCAGATCCGCCCATGGTTTCGGGCAAGTGTGGGTTGATGGCTTCAAGGACGATTTGCGATGCTTTACGGGTGGCCACTTCAGGGACTTCGTCAGCCAGGCTTTGTTTGAGAGCTTCAAAAACCTGATCCAGGTTGTTTGGAAGTTCAGATGCCATGCGCCGGTTGAACTCACGCGTCGTATCAGTATCTTTTGCGTCGCGTTTGTTTTCCCAGTCTACTCTCTTTTTGGTTGAGCGCAGGCCTGCCAGACGCCAGTCATCCATGATTTCTTCAGGAATGTCATAGGGGTCATTGGTCCAGCCCAGGCTCTTGCGCACCGCTTGTGCTTCCTCAGTGCCGTAGGGGCCGCCGTGGGCAGCAGGCTTGCCCGCCTTGTGGGGCGCGCCGAATCCGGCGGTTGTTTTGCAGGCAATGAAACTGGGTTTGTCGCTGGCCTGCGCTTCTTTTAAGGCATTGGCGATGGCTTTTTCATCATGGCCATCGATAGAGATTGTCTGCCACCCATAGGCCTTGAAGCGGGCGATCTGGTCGGTGCTGTCCACCAGTGTTACGTGGCCGTCAATGGTGATGTCATTATCGTCCCAAAGCACAATAAGTTTGTTGAGTTTGAGGTGGCCGGCAAGGGAGGCAGCTTCGTGAGAAATGCCTTCCATCAGGCACCCGTCACCGATCAGGCAATAGGTGAAATGATCAACCAGTTGCTTGTCAAATTCGGCGCGCAGTTTTTCTTCCGCCACGGCCATGCCCACAGCGTTGGCAATGCCCTGGCCCAAGGGGCCGGTTGTGGTTTCCACGCCAGCGAGGTGACCATATTCAGGATGCCCGGCAGTTTTTGCACCCAGTTGGCGGAAATTTTTTAATTCGTTGAGGCTCGCCTCTTCATAGCCCAGAAGATGAAGGGCGGAATAAAGCAACATTGAGCCGTGGCCTGCTGAAAGAACAAACCGGTCGCGATCGGGCCAGTTTGGCGCTTTGGGGTCAAATTTCAGGAATTTTGAAAACAATACGGTGGCTATGTCAGCGGCACCAAGGGGCAATCCTAAATGTCCGCTTTTTGCACGTTCAACACTATCAAGTGAAAGAATGCGAATGGCATTGGCCATCGCGGTATGTTTGGCTGAATTGGTCATGATACTTTCGCTTCTTCAATTGAGGCAATTTACTTATGAGGCAATTTACTTTGTCTGCCGGGAAATAGCGGCAATTTGTTGGTTCTCTTTCTAGCCGGGTGCGGCGTAGATTTTGCCGTTCTTCATTTGTTTAGAGCTTTTGAGAGACCCTTAAACGTGTCACTAAAACCTGTCAATTCACCACGGGAATATCCGGGGGAAATCCGCCAACCTCATTGCCGCCAATATTGACAGGTTGCAATGGGACCCAGATTCGAGAAAATATAGAAACAAGAGAATCGTTTTCTTCTTGATTCAAGACAAAAGGTAAGTGGCAATGGGGGGAAATCAGGAATATGAAGTTGCTGCGCAGCGGGTCGAAGAGGCCTTGGCAACGCTGGATGTCAGCTTACGCTCGTTAAATGGTCGGGTCAGGTCTATTTCTCGTATTGAATCCGATGTGGCCAAACTTGAGCAAGACCGGACGGCACTGGCCAATGAGCTTGGCCGGGTTACTCACAAGGCTAACAAGCTGGATAAAGGCGCCTCGGAGGTCTCCAAAAGACTGGTCAATGCGATGGAAGAGGTGAAATCGGTGCTTGATGAAAAAGGAAATTCGTGATGGGTGAAGTCAGCGTTGAAATAAACGGGCGCAAATTTCGCATGGCTTGCGAAGATGATCAGGAAGCACACCTTACAGCTTTAGCTGAACGATTTAACACCCATGTTGAACAGTTCAAAGGTTCATTCGGGGAAATTGGTGATAATCGGCTAACGGTTATGGCGGGTATTGCGGTGCTTGATGAGCTGGTGGAAGCGGAGCGCAAAATTGCCCAGCTTGAGGGTGAAGTCACCGGCGTTCATGCGAGTCGTCAGGAAATCATTGCCCAGTCCGAAGCTCTTAAGGCATCCTTTGCCAAAACACTTTCCGAAATAGCGCGAAAAATTGAGGCGGTGGCCACTGTGATTGACGAGACGGCGACGGGAAAATAGGCGCGGCTCAAAACTCTATCCACTCAAAATGACAGATATATTTTGCACGCGCGGGTAAATGTGCCTATATCAACTTTGCTGCCCGGTGCGTGAGGACACTTATTTTCCGGGGCCTTACGATTCTTTAGGGAGCTGTCCCTGACCTCGCTCGTGGGCTTGGATATACGGCGCCCACCTACACAAGTAGGTTCCAAGGATCACAAGTTGTCCCACGGCCGTGGTGGCGTTAATTAAAATTCAGTTGGCTAGAATTGCATTGAACGCTCAAAACACACCCCAAATAGATTTAGATAAAGCTAAACTTCGAGATCGGATAAAGTCTGAGCGGGCAAAACTCAGCTCAGAGGAGCGCGCAAAATTTTCACAGCAGGTTGAGCAGCTTTTTTTATTGGATGTGCCATTTAATGCACAAAGCAAAATTGCACTTTATTGGCCGATTGGGGATGAGGTTGATTGCAAGGAGCTGATTTTTTCTCTGACACAACAGGGGGTGGAGCTGGGGCTTCCAACTATTGTGGGTCGCGAGAAACCGTTGATCTTTCGCCGATATGAGGGTGAACAAAAACTTGTTCCAGCGCAATTTGGCACGCTTGAACCCGATCCGCATTCGCCCCCTGTTGTGCCGGATATCATCGTGCTGCCTTTGTTGGCATTTGATAAAACCGGCGCCCGGCTTGGGTATGGGGGCGGATTTTATGATCGCACAATTGGGGATATGAAGTTGACACCGATGTTGGTTGGTTTGGCTTTTGATGCGCAGGAGCTGGATTTTGTTCCTGTAGATTCCCATGATATTGGCCTTGATATGGTAATTACACAAACTGGCACGCGTCGGTTCAACAAAAAAGGGCCGGGTCGGTGAAGCTTTTGTTTCTTGGGGATGTGATGGGTAAAGCTGGGCGGGATGTTGTTAATGAAAAACTCCCTGACCTGATTGAAGAATACGGCTTTGATTTTGTTGTGGTAAACGGTGAAAATGCCTCACACGGGCGTGGGTTAACCGAGGGGCATTTCAGAGGGATTGTTGATGCTGGCGCGGATGTGGTTACCCTTGGCGACCATGCTTTTGATCAGCGCGAAACCCTTTCCTTTATTGAGCGTGAACCCTGTTTGGTACGCCCGATCAATTTTATGGAGGGCACCCCGGGGAGGGGGGCGACTTTGATCACCGGGCGGAACGGACATCAGGTGCTGATTATCAATGCTTTGGGGCGGGTGTTTATGAACCCGATGGCGGACCCGTTCGCAGCAGTTGAAAAAGCCATTGCAGATTGCCCGCTTGGTGAGGCTGCGGATGCGATAATTGTTGATTTTCATGTGGAGGCCACCTCGGAAATTGCTGCCATGGGGCATTTTCTTGATGGAAAAGCATCGTTGGTGGTTGGCACCCATACCCA
>JAJRRJ010000143.1 GCA_024279575.1 Alphaproteobacteria bacterium
ATCCTTGTGTCATGCCGATTACTCCATATTGTCCGTTATGCAATGTTCTGTTGAATTTGCTTGTGACACAGGCCAAGATAAGGGGCAAGTTATTGACGTCGCAAAACAGGTTTATTCACGCAAGTATGGCCCTTTCACAAACAGAATTGCTGAATTCTTTGTCTCTGATTACAGGGCTGGAACGGATCATTGTAGATGAGGGGGAAATGCGCTCTTTTGTTGAAGAGCCTCGCAAGCGTTTTTTCACTAAAGCCCTTGGCGTCGTTTTTCCAAAATCTGTTACTGCACTTCAAAGCCTCATGAGTTGGGCAAACGACAATCAGACACCGCTTATTCCCCAGGGAGGAAATACCGGAATGGTGGGTGGGCAAGTACCACTTTTGGGCAATGAAATTATAGTGTCGCTTTCCAAAATAAACCAATTACGCAACCTTGATTCTGACGCGGGATATATGTGTGTCGAGGCGGGCATGGTGCTGCAAACAGCTCAAGGAATTGCTCAGGAAAACAACATGGTTTTTCCCCTTCCCATTGCGTCCGAAGGGTCAGCTCAAATTGGGGGCATTCTCTCTACCAATGCCGGGGGCGTGCAGGTTCTGGCCTATGGAAATGCGCGTCAGCTTTGCATGGGGGTTGAGGCGGTTTTGCCTGATGGTTCACTCTATCAGGGGTTAAATTCCCTAAAGAAAAACAATACAGGATACGATATTTCCAATCTTCTGGTGGGTGCGGAGGGCACATTGGGGTTTATCACAGCGGCGACCTTAAAGTTGTTTCCCCGCCCTCTTTCCTTTGAAACAGCCTGGATCAACGTCCCCTCACCGAACATTGCCTTGCAGCTGTTCTTTGACCTGAGGGACAGTCTCGGCTCCAGTCTCACAGCATTTGAACTGATGCCGCGCTTTGGTGTTGATATTCAACTCAAGCACCAGATGATTGACCGCGACCCCTCGCCCAGCGCTTCGCCCTGGTATGTGCTGGCCGAAGTTTCAATTGCCAAAAATGCGCCCACCGGTGTTTTATCAAAAAGCCTGGAAGCTGCATTTGAGACCGGACTGATTGAGGATGCAAACATTGCCAGCTCACTTCAGGAACGCCAAAATATGTGGGCAACGCGCGAACAAATGAGCGAAAGCCAATCGCGCGAGGGCGCATCCATCAAGCATGACATTTCGGTTCCGGTATCGTTGGTTCCAGAATTAATCAGACGAGGCAACGTTGCTGCCAAAAAAATCATACCGGGAATTCGACCCTGCCCGTTTGGGCATTTGGTAGATGGAAATATCCATTTCAATTTCTCCCAACCCGTTGATGTTGATCCAAAAGCCTTCATGGCGGACGCGCCGGAAATCCATGATGCAATATATGAAATTGTTGCCCAATTGGGCGGGTCAATTTCTGCCGAACATGGTATTGGCCAGTTAAAGGTTGACTTGCTGGCAAAGGTCAAAGACCCGGTTGCTCTATCGAGCATGCGCGCCATCAAAGAAGCTCTGGATCCCAATAATATCTGCAATCCGGGAAAAGTTCTAAAATAAATTTAGCTGTTTGGGTTTGCCAGGTGCAGTTGGGCGCATGGCTGTCTGCTCAAACGCTGGCGTAATCAGGTTTTCATCATCATTGCGCACAGAATTTACCCTGGTGGAAACCGGTTCATATCTGGCGGCTCCCGTTGAAATTGGTGTGAGCAGATTTTGCGCTGCTTGTGCATTAACGCGCGCGCAATCCAGCCACTGCCCAACCGCATCTCCAGAAAGGCTTACAGGCGTGCGGTGATGCACATTTTCCAGATCAGCATTGGCTGGCACGGTGATGATTGCCGCCGTATCCACTTCTTCACCATCGGGGCCGACCCAGGTTGAACAAAGACCGGCCATCAAAAACGGCAGGCCATCATTTCGCGAGATATAATTGGGTGTTTTAGAGCCACCTTCATCACGTTTCCATTCATAATAACCGCTGGCAGGGATAACACATCGTCGGTTTTTCAACGCATTTTTAAAGGATGTTTTTTCAGCAACTGTTTCGGCGCGCGCGTTTATAATAAGCGGAAAATCAGAAGGATCTTCCACCCATTCAGGCACAAGACCCCAACGCATCAAATGGGGTTCAACTTCCCCCTGATTGCGGCACAAAACCAGAATTGGCTGTGTTGGAGCAATATTGTAGCGCTTTGGGGCGTGGGAAATTTCTGTGATTGCTGATTTCTTCAGATTATCAACAAACCCGGCGAGCAATTGGTGAATTTCACCCCAAGATACCAGCAATGTAAATCGACCACACATATGAGTTTGAAGTCCTCCCGCACCACCCGAACAATCCTAGTTAACAAAGTTAATCAGGACAATTACGCAGGCACATTTTTACTCACAGGAAAATCTAAAGTGAGAAAACAGACAAATGCAACAATCCCCAAAAGTGCCAGATAGCGAACTTCAATCCAAAAACTGGGTAACGCGCCCGAACGATGTTGCTCTGCGCCAAGCCAATGTCAACCTGAATACCGGACTTGCCACGGATTTTTTAAACCTGTTTAACGAATATATCATGCTTGCAGAACTGGTTTGTGACGGTTCAATGGGGCATGAGGTGCTGGAAAACTGGGTGCCGATTGATTACGAAACCCATTTTGCCCGATCAGGTTTTGCGCAGGCTCAAACGGTTCTGGCAGCGTATCGTTCCCTTGAAACAAGCGCACGGCTGGGTTTTGAAAATGAGGTGGCAACGTTGATTTCTCTTATTCTCACCCACCAGGGCACCCTTGAATGTCCTGAGGGGAAGTTAATTGAAATCAAGCATCAGCGAGACTGTGTTGCGGCACTTATCAGCGAACCGATGCCCGCTAATATCTGTGAAATTGAAAATGCTCAATCAGCTATTGATGCGCTTTTTGACTGAAACCTGCCCTTTGCTACAAGGGCAATATCACTCCCATGTGAACAGGGGTTATTTGGCAAATTCGAATAAGAATGCCAACCTGCCCCAAAGAAATGGGAGAGAAGTATGTTTGTAAAAGGAATATTTGTAGCGGCAGTCATGGCCCTTACGCCAATTACCAGTCAGGTCGCCGCTCAGGAATTTGGCCCATTGGAGCGCTGGGAAACTGATTTTTCCAAAACCGTAATCGATATCAACGAAGTTGTCGATGTGATTGCTGCGGATCAAATTCCCTCCAACGATAATCCCCAGTTCAAACCTGCTTCAGAAGAAACTTCCATACCGGGCAACGAGCCAGTGGTTGCGCTTAACATTAACGGGGTCGCGCGCGCCTATCCATTACGTTATCTCATGTGGCACGAAATCGTGAACGATACGATTGGTGGCGTTCCGGTGGCGGTAACCTATTGCCCACTATGCAACACGTCACTGGTATTTGAGCGTACATTGGATGGTGAGCCGGTGACATTTGGCACAACAGGAAAACTGCGATTTTCAAACCTGCTCATGTATGATCGCAAAGAACAAAACTGGTGGCAACAATATAGTGGTGAGGCGGTTGTGGGCACTCGCGCGGGCGAAAGGTTGCGCGCGATTCCCTCCTTCCTCATCAGTTTTGATTTGTTTCTTGAGCGCTTCCCGGATGGAGACGTTCTCCTGGCGGATGGGCGACGGGCGCGCCTTTCGGGCACCAATCCTTATGTAAACTATGATACAACGCCGCTTCCTTTTCTGTTCAGAGGGGATTTGCCGGAGGATATTGAACCCATGATGCGTATCGCATTTGTTGATGCTGACCTGGAAGAGGGGCTTGATGATTCGATCGCTGTTACACTGCCCTATCTGGAAAAAAATGCGCCTTTCCGCGTTGGTCCGTTGGAATTTCGCTGGTCTGCAGGGCAGGCTTCAGCGCTGGATCAGCGTCAGATTTCCGCCAGCCGGGACGTGGGTAATATTGAAGTATACAGAATGGACAAGGAAGAACCGGAGCTGGTCGTCTATATGGTGACGTTTGCATTTATGGCTCGTGCCTACAAAACTGACCTGGAAATTGTTCAACTGGAAAATTAAAAAGCTCCCTAAGTAAAGTAACCCCGTTTGTGATTTTTCAAATGGGGTTATTTTATGCCTCCATTCAATCAAGCTCTTCAAATATTTGCTGTTCGCTGTTATCACCTGTTCATGCGAAAAGTTATTTTTTCAATTTTGATTGCAGTGATGGTTGGGGTGCTTTGTCAACCTGCCCGTGCTGTTGACCCCCCCTACCAAAACCAAATGCAACAATTGCTTGGTATTGCGGGTTCACTGTATTTTCTGCAGCCTTTGTGCGGAAATGATCAAAATGACTGGCGTCAGCATGCCGCAGAGCTGATTGCCTTTGATGACCCTGCCGATGATCGTCGACAACGCTTGAATGGTGCTTTTAATCAGGGGTTTGAAGCCTATGCCCGGCTTCATCAAAATTGTTCCGATTCTGCCCGCCAAACCATCACAAGGTTACTTCTGGAAGCGGATCGACTCACCCGGGATATTTACTCTCGCTATGCCGAGTAAAATTAAGTATAAGTGCTCATTGGGAATTAACCCTTAGGTAACTTATCGCGCCACCATTTTTTTTGGCGTGTTAAACAAACCAAATACGAACAACAAGCAGAATCCAAAATGTTTTCATCCCCTAATTCTCATACTATGCAGGCAGATCAGAGCGAGGAGCGCCAATTGGCTCTGGAGTATATTGCTGATGCATGGAACAGTGCGGAAGCTGATGGAATTGATTCTGAGGCACTTTCCCATGCCGCTCTTTTTGCGGCCCTTGCGACTCTTGTGCGCGCGCACGGGGAAGAAGCAACAGCCAAGCTTATTGCTGATTTACCAATTCGAATTTCCAACGGTGAATACTCCTTAAACCGTTCAATTCAGTAGCTTCTGATCTTGATTTTTGTTCCATTTGAACGGCACAATTCATATTGATCCGGGCAAATCGCGACCGGCCAAATTCGGGGATTTCTATGAGTGTTTTTTTACGTAAGGACAGGCACGCGTTCAAGGTCACAGGGCCGGATGCTCAAACGTTATTGTCCGATGTGCTTACCGCAAAAATACCCCAGGAGAAAAATACCGCAAATTGGTGGGCGTTATTGTCTCCGCAGGGGAAAATTCAGGCGGAGGGGCTGATTGGTTTGCACCAGGACGCTTTTTGGCTTGATGTTTCATCCGATATATCCTCCATATTTCTTAGGCGCATGAGCATGTACAAATTACGCGCCAAAGCCACAATTGAAGATGTCAGCGAAACCCACATGGTTGGGTTTTCAGCGACTGACCCTAATATCGAGGGGATGATTTGCCATCAGGATGGGCGGCACTTTGATCTTGGGTTCCGTGTAATTTCCGTGACCTCCATTGCTAGGGGTTGGCGGCAGGATGAGAAGTCTTCAAATGAAAACCGGGTCAGATCGGGAATCGCCGAACTTGGCCGCGATTTTGAAAGTGACCGGTTTTTTCCCCACGATATCGCAATGGAGTTGCTTCAGGGCATAGATTTTTCAAAGGGATGTTATGTGGGGCAGGAAGTGGTTTCGCGCATGCGTCATCGGGGTAATGTACGACGGCGCCCGGTTATTATTGAACTTGAGCAGGCCATCGCTGGCGATGAGATTGTGCAAAATGGTAAAACCGTGGGGACAATCGGGGCCGTAGTCGACGGACATGCGGTGGGAATTGTGCGACTGGATCGAATTTCAAACCCGCGCCAACTTGAGGTGAACAACCATAGAGTTATTGCAAAAATTCCTGCCTGGGCAGATTATGATTTTGCTGGCGTGCCGAATCCGGATAAATAGCTTTCAGGGTAATTGCCAGCAGAAAGAGCCAAAATGGCACAAAAGGATAAACGGGCGTGGCAACGTATGTTGTCTGGCCGGAGGTTGGATTTACTCAACCCCTCCCCTCTGGATGTGGAACTTTCGGATATTGCCCACGGATTGGCGCGCGTTTCCCGCTGGAACGGGCAAACCATTGGGGATTATCCTTTTTCTGTAGCCCAGCATTCGATTTTGGTTTTTGAAGTTCTCAAAGCAACAGTGCCCGATTGCAAATCCACTGACCTGCTATATGCGCTTTTGCACGATGGGGCGGAATATGTGATGGGAGATATTATTTCTCCTTTCAAGGCGGCAATGGGTGGAAATTACAAGGAAATTGAGGATCGTATTCTTGAGGCCATCCATGTGCGCTTTTCTCTGGCGCCAAGCCGTTCGACCAAGCTATCCCGGAATTTAAAAAGGGCCGATAAACATGCCGCCTTTTTTGAAGCGGTGAACCTGGCCGGTTTTGAGGCGGATGAAGCAAAGAGGCTGTTTGGTGAACCTGGTTTGGCAGGATTTGACCTGGTGGGATTTGAGCGCCTGATTCGCCCCTGGCCAACGCGAGAGGCTCAGGAGCGGTTTGTAGAAACGTTCAATCAAACTGCCGCCGGAATTTAAGAGGGTAAAAACAGGTTCTACGCATTAAGCATATTAAACAATGTGTTTTGACCGAGGGGGTTTTGTGGTTGATAAAGGGTTAATTTTGCAACCCGTTCGGCGAGGAAGCCGGTTATGTCTTTATTAACTAATCAAAATTTTGCAGCTCTTGGGCTTGGCGTTTTCTCTGTGGTAACGGTCGTGGGTGCATTGCCTTTTTCCGGGTCAGCCGCGTTGGCACAAAGTCAGATTATAACCAACGTTTCATCAGCGCTTGGGCAAACTCGAGCTGATCAGAACACTCCGAGCAAGGAAAGTCTTTCAAGGCTTTTGCGCGTTGGTGAGCGCACATATCAGGTTGATTTTGATCCAAGCATATCCAGTGACGTGGTAAGTAGCAGCGTTGTACAAAAAATCGCGTTTGGCAATGAGACCTATGTCAGCATTGTTGCGACATCCAGCGGCACATATTCCACAGATGGATTTGCATCCAATCATGTTTTATATCCGGGGGTCAGCGTTGCTGAAGTTCATCAAAATGACACTGGATTGCAGGTGCTGATTGACGGGCAATTTGTTGACTGGTCAACGGTGCTTGAACTCCTGGCAGAATCCAGACTTTAGATTGATCCTGCTCTTTTAGCTGCGAAACCGATAAAAAATGTGAGCGCCAATTCGGGTCAGCCGCTTCATGCGCGGTGCCCAATGGGGATAAACATAATTTGCATGATAGTGGGTGGCGTTGGCAACTTCGGCCAGATAAAGGGAACCAGCTGTCACCTTAGTGGTGATTTCCTCGGCAACCGCCCATGCAGCAGGTTCGGTGACCCGTTCGGGTATGCCATCACAGGCAAATGAGAACTGACAACGGTTTTTCCAACTTTGGTTTTGGAATACAACGCCACAGATCGTATCGGGATATTGGCGATGTTTTACTCTATTCAAAATAACCTGAGCAACTGCAACCTGCCCGCGATAGCTTTCCCCGCGTGCCTCGAAATATATGCCGGTGGACAAGCACCATTGCTCCCGTTCTGAATACCGGGAAACAGCACGTTCAGTTATGGGGGTATTGGCGCGGGAATAGGCAAGTTGCTCAGACAATGCGTTGGGCAGCGGCGCCCCAGTATCTCCTGGTATCACGCTCCCAATTGCCTCAAGGGCCGATGATTCTATTGCGGGATCAATGGCCGCAACTGCAATTGGTGAAACCATATCGCTCTGTGTGGTACGTGTTAGAACCGGGCCAGGGATTTGTGGCGCATTAATTGGATTATCCGCCTGCACCCTGAGTGCTGCGATACGGGTACGCTCAGCTGAAAACGAGTTTGCGACTTCATTCACATCGGTTTGGGGTAATAAACGAGCGGTTTTTTGGGTCGTAGTCGGGCCGACAAAAGTAGATGACTGGAACAACTGCTCGACAGAACCTACGATGTTTACCTGGCCATCAATAAAGTTAAGGGTAGCAAATGCTGCAGGGGCTGTTGCCTGTTTGTCAGACTGCAATACAGGGCGGGAAATCGAGGTAATGCCAGCCATTGTGCCAACAAGCACAAACAAAGCTCCCAGAAAAAAACGGGGGACATAGCGCCGCGTGGGCGACGTAAATTCAACCGCATGATCTTTTCTGCCCGCTTCAGGGCACCCCGCTTCAGGGCACAAAGGTAAAACTGTTTTAGTCATTTACTCTACTTACACCAACTCAATACTCAAACGCGTCATGACATACGCCCTGAACTTCAGACCAAAGTCGTGTCCAGAAATTGTCGACGCCCCAACAATGAATGATTAACCTTGATATTGAGTAAACGGGCTAAGTTTGGCATCACGGCGATTAAATCAAGGCCTAAAAAAGGTAAGTTTGAGGCGACGCCGTTTTGTTGTGTCAGCTTTGTGCCTGAGCCAGTGCCAATCGGGCCACGGGGACCCGATAGGGTGAGCAACTCACATAATCAATGTCCAGTCCGGCAAAAAACTGCAGGGATTCTGGCTCCCCCGCATGCTCACCACATATGCCCACAACCAGATTTGGATTGGCGGCGCGCCCCCGACTGATTGCAAGTTTGATCAACTCGCCAACACCGGTTTGATCAAGGGTGACAAAGGGATCTTTCTCATAAATGCCTTTTCGCTGGTAGGCGGCCAGAAATGCAGGCGCATCATCGCGCGAAATACCATAAGTTGTCTGGGTCAGGTCGTTTGTTCCAAACGAAAAGAAATCAACCGCATGGGCAATTTCACCGGCCCGCAGAGCGGCGCGCGGCAATTCGATCATTGTGCCAAATGACAGGTGAATATTGGATTGAAACTCAATTTCAGCCTTGTCGGCCAGGGACATGACCTGATTGCGCAGCCAGATAATTTCGCGAGCCGAAGAAACAAAAGGCACCATGACCTCAATCACAACCGGTTCAGATTGGCGCTTTGCCACCGAGCGGGCACCGGCAAACAAAGCATGCATCTGCATTTTTAGAATTTCAGGGTAGGTAATCGCCAATCGACATCCGCGATGGCCCAACATGGGATTAACTTCGCCCAGACGCTCCAGGCGTTGCCGAAGTGCTTTTGCACTTAGCCCCAATGATGCGGCAGTATCATCAATATCATCCTGCGTTTTTGGTAAAAATTCATGTAACGGAGGGTCAAACAGGCGCACATTTACCGGTTGTCCGCGCATAGTTGCAAACAGGTCTGCATAATCTCCCGCCTGATATTGAATCAAACCGGTTAAAGCTTCAGCACGATCATTTTCATTTTCTGATAAAATAAGCCGACGCAGGGCAACCATTCGTTCCTGAGAAAAAAACATCTGTTCCGAGCGAGCCAGCCCAATTCCCTCTGCCCCAAAACCAAGGGCGGTTTCAGCGCCCGCTGTAGTTTCCACATTTGTGCGAACAGCAATTGAACGGGTTCCATCGGACCAGTCAAGCAGCCGCGACACCGCACTGCCGATATGGGGCATTGATAGCGGCAGAGCACCAGAAAAGACCTCTCCATTGGTGCCATCAATGGTGATCTGGTCCCCTTGAGAAAACTTTTGCTCCCCAATTTTACAGGTCATGTTTTCAAGATCAATTTGTAAGGATCGCATCCCTGCAACACAGGGGCGGCCCGTTACGCTGGCGACCATCGCCGCATGTGAAGTCATCCCACCACGCGCGGTCAGTGCACCGGTCGCAGCCTGCATGCCTTCCACATCAATGGGGCCGGTTTCCATCATAACTAAAATACAATGCACCCCACGGGCATGCATGCGAACGGCATCTTCGGGCGAAAAAACAATCTTTCCACTCGCCGCGCCAGGGGAGACTCCAAGCCCGCTTGCTATGGGTTTACGTTCCTTATCTACCTCCAGCCGGGGATGCAAAATATAGGGCAATCTCGCCGGATTAAAAGATTTTACCGCCTGATGAGTGGACCATATTCCCGCTTCAGCCCGCTCGACCGCCGCAGCCAGATCGGCTTCAGCCGAAACAGGTGTTGGGCGCGCTGAAATGAACTGAACTTTCCCCTTATGCGTCGCCACACAAGCAACCATATGGCGGCCGGAAGCAGTGTCGAGCAGCTCGCACATCTGCTCCACTTCCTCTTTAGCGCCACCAAAATCGGGAAACGGGTGACCTTTAAGGGGGGCGGGGCCTGCGCAACCACTTATCTGATCACGGGTCATGAAAAGATCAATATTTCCACGCGCCGTTGCCTGAATTACAACAATCTGATTGTTTCTGGCAGTTTCGCTTTGTTGTTCTGCCCAAACCGGCTCTGATAACCCGTAGGAATCAAATGCCGCCTGAATGGCTTTGCCAAGGGGTTTGCGCAAAACAACCGAATCCGCTTCATTTGCCGGTGGAGCAATATCTTTTTTCACCCCCATCAGGCCGGCGCGATGGCGTATGGCTGAGGTGCGCACCACAAGCATGGGCGGATTTTCACCCTTGTGGACCAGCTTGAACAATGTTGTCACCCAGGCGGTGCGAAGGCGGTCGACGGGCTTGTCCCGCTCGTCCTGCAACGCCTGCCAGGCAGCACGTGTAATGCAAATGGTTGGTACTGTTGAAAAACCAGCATCAAAAACCGTGCGTGTCCAACGTGCTTTGCCCACCAGCAATTCGCGCTGCTCTGCCGATAGCGGCGCTGAGCCATGGGCGGGGGAAATTACGATCATTTGCTGGGCCAGGGTCACAAAACAATACTCAAATTAACAATTTTCAATTTCACATTGCCCTGATACGCTGTCAGGAGCAACAGGACTTGACTTCCCCGGACACACAAAGCATCAAATTTTCATGACATCGTTACCAAAACTCAACATCATTCTATGCTCCCCACGCGGATTTTGCGCCGGAGTAGACCGCGCCATTCAAATTGTCGAGCGCGCGTTAGAAAAATATGGCGCGCCGGTCTATGTGCGACACGAAATAGTACACAATAAATATGTTGTGGATGGATTGCGTGAAAAAGGCGCAGTTTTTGTCGAAACCCTGAGCGAAATCCCCCCCACCGATGCTCCGGTAATTTTTTCCGCCCACGGGGTTGCGAAATCTGTGCCCAAAAGTGCCAGGGCAAGAAATATGTTTGTGCTGGATGCGACGTGTCCATTGGTTTCAAAAGTACATGTGGAGGCGCAACGTCTGTCAGCTGAGGGGCGACATATTATCCTCATCGGGCACCGGGGACATCCTGAAGTTGTGGGCACAATGGGACAATTACCCCAAAGCGCAATCAGTTTGATTGAAACTGAAAATGATGCGGAGCACTTTTTGCCTCGTGACAATACCCCGTTGGCCTTTGTTACCCAAACCACCCTCTCCCTTGACGATACTGCAAAAATTATTGCCGTCCTTCAGCGTCGGTTTCCACACATCAAAAGCACGCCAAAGGAAGACATTTGCTATGCGACTACCAATCGACAGGAGGCGGTCAAACAGGTGGCGCCAAACGTTGAAGCAATGATTGTGGTCGGTGCGCCCAATTCATCAAATTCCATGCGCCTGGTGGAGGTGGCAGAGCGTTCAGGTTGCGCCATTTCAACATTGGTACAAAGAGCCAGTGAAATTGACTGGCAGTTATTCGAGAACATTTCAAGCTTAGGGGTTACTGCGGGGGCATCTGCACCCGAAACACTGGTGGATGAAATACTGGACGCCTTTGCGCGCCGCTATGCAATATCTGTAACCAGCCATGTTACCGCACGCGAAGACATTGCATTTAATGTCCCGCGGGAGTTACGACCTTGAGCAGAACAGAACGCGTGACTATCCACACTGATGGTGCTTGTTCAGGCAATCCTGGACCTGGGGGCTGGGGGGCTGTTTTGCAATATAATGGCCACCTCAAAGAACTAAAAGGGGGGGCAAGCGACACTACAAATAATCGAATGGAACTCTGTGCGGCAATCGAAGCTTTGAACTCGCTTAAAAGATCATGCCAGATCGATATGTTCACTGATTCTAAATATGTCAAAGACGGTTTAACCAGCTGGATCCACAACTGGAAACGCAACGGATGGAAAACTGCCGCCAAAAAGCCGGTTAAGAATGCAGACCTTTGGAAACAACTGGATGCTGCTGTTCAGCGCCACACTATTGAGTGGCACTGGCTTAAGGGGCATGCGGGGGACGAGATGAATGAGAGGGCCGATCAGCTGGCCAATGAAGGCATGGAGCCGTTCAAACCGGGGAAGGATTAGTCATGCTACTTGCGTCCGTTAAAATTGAGTGACACATTTACATCCGTGACTATATTTTATTGAATAAATTCCCTGGTAAAACCAAATAATGCACAGATAAAAACGAGGTCAATTATGGATTTGGGTCTGATTATCTTACTAATAATTGTAGCAGTCGTTGGCTATGCGATTGTAATTTATAACAAGCTGGTGAAAAACCGGCAACTGGTCGAAGAAGGCTGGTCTGGAATTGATGTGCAGCTCAAGCGACGGGCCAATCTCATTCCCAATATGCTTGAAACCGTCAAGGGCTATATGAGCCATGAATCTGAAACCCTGCAAGCGGTAACGGAGGCAAGAACTGCGGTTGAGGGGGCAGGAAATTCGGGGCCCACCGAACGCGCCGGACTTGAGGGGTTGCTTTCGGGCGCTCTTGGTAAATTGATGGCGGTAGCTGAAAGCTATCCGGACCTGAAAGCCAACACGACATTTCTCGAGTTCCAGGATGCACTTCGCACCGTGGAAGACGAAATCCAGCTGTCCCGCCGCTATTATAACGGGGCGGTTCGAAATATGAATGTTACGGTAGAATCATTTCCATCCAACCTTGTGGCAAATCAGTTTAAGTTCACAATGGCGGAATATTTTGAGTTGGAAAATGAAGCGGATCGCGCGGTTCCTTCGGTAAAATTCAACTAGATTAGAGGCAACCTTCCAAAAATGGATTTTCAAAAAACCGCTGTGAAATTTGTGCGTTTTGTTCTGTTGAGCCTGTTTGCTCTTATGGCCGGTGTTTTTCCGGTGGCAGGGGAAGAAGTCATTCGCTCATATTCATCCAACATCGTTTTACTTGAAAACGGCACCGTGGATGTTACCGAAACCATTCGGGTTAATGCTGAGGGAAAGCAAATAAAACGCGGAATATTTCGTGATATTCCCACGACCCTGACCAGTGATGACGGTTCCATTATTCGTTCTGACCTAACCATTATTTCTATTGAAAGGGATGGCAAACCCGAACCATATTTCACCTCCTCAATTGATGGGGGAACCCGTATTTATGTGGGAGAATCCAGCGTGTTTCTCCCCTATCAAACCTTCACCTACACCATTCGTTATACGATGACGCGCATGGCGCGTTATTTCCCTGCACATGACGAGCTTTACTGGAATGCGACCGGAAATTTCTGGAATTTTCCAATCGAACAAGCTGTGGCGCAAATTACATTGCCTGAAGGGGCAAAAATAATAGAACTTAACGCCTATACCGGGCAACAAGGATCCACTCAAAGCGACGCAAAATTCTCCCGAAGTTCAGACAATACCGCAATATTTCGCGCCAACAGGTCTTTTTTACCCCGTGAAGGATTAAGCGTGTCTGTCCTGTTTGAAAAAGGAGTGATGGCTGAACCCGGGGGGATAGAAAAATTATATTATTATCTGTCCGATCATCGCAAAACCATATTTCCTCTTTTGGCAGTTTTTCTGGTGATGTTATATTATGTTTTTTCCTGGAACGCTGTGGGGCGCGATCCCGAAAAGGGCACCATTATTCCCCTGTTTACTCCCCCCGAAGGGTTTTCACCGGCATTATCGCACTTCATTCATCACATGGGATGGAAAAAAAGCGGGTGGACAGCCTACTCAGCGGCACTTGTCTCGCTGGCAACGCGTGGGCTGGTAAATATTGAAAGAGATAACAAAAAAAAGATCATATTCACGCATTTGAAACAGGCCGACATGACCCTGCCTCGCGGAGAAGCGGTGATTGAAGAATATCTAACAAAAAAGAAAACTCTCAAAATCACTAAATCGACTGGCAAAAGCATTGCAGCCAACAAGCAAAAATTTATTAAGGCGATAATATCTGAAAATCAAAACGCCTACTTTTTTAACAACTTTGTCTATACCGGCATTGGAGTAGCCATTTCACTTCTTGCGATTTTTGCGCTGTCTGCCACCGGTGTTCTGCTCCCGGAGCACGGCATACTTGTGCTATCAGGCGGCTTTGGTGCGGTAGTGCTGGTCATAGCTGTTTTTGCCGTTATGGGGGCCAGTACCGTTGGAAAAATTGTAGTTTTCGCATGGTTTGGCATTGTGGCAATTAATATGACGGGGGGGATTATTTCACTGTTTATGCCTGTGTCGCTGGATATGCCTCTTATTAGCAGTATTTCAATTATTGTCATCAATATCGTGTTCATGTACCTGATGCGTGCGCCCACAGTCCACGGGCGCAAAATCATGGATCAGATTGACGGGTTCAAAATGTATCTTGAAACCGCAGAAAAAAATCGCCTTAACTTCAACGGTGAGCCAGATTTCTCAATTGAAAGATTTGAAAAAATTCTACCCTATGCCATTGCACTTGGGGTGGAAAAACCCTGGGCTCAACGACTGGAAGGCGAGTTTGCACGCCATGCCATTAAAGAAGTACAGGGGGGGTACCGCCCCAACTGGTATACTGGATCAAATTTTAATTCAAATGACCTGAGCCAAAGCGTTGCCGGCATTGCGTCTTCCATGAGTTCAGCCATGGTTTCGGCCCAACCTTCTTCATCTTCCTCATCCGGCGGTGGTGGGGGCGGGTTTTCCGGCGGAGGTGGAGGTGGCGGGGGTGGCGGTGGCTGGTAATCCTGTTTAGACCAGCTGAAAACGTTCCCGGTTCGTCATTGAACCAGTTGGGCCCCTTTAATGGAATACGCCTTGCCAAAGCCCGCATTGTAACTGGCTCGCTCTACGGACAATTTCCAAAATCCAAAGTCGGGCAGATCAATGTAGTTTATTGCCTTGGGATGGTGAGACAAAAAGCCTTCCCGCATCGCTGCACGCTCTATATCGGGCACCCGCAATGCAGTGCAAAACAAAGTCACTCTGGGGTGCGCCATGGGATCACCTTTTCCCACGTCCCCGATCAACAAAGAGCACCGTCCCTCTGCCTCTAAAGCCGCCGTGTGCGGGGCGAGCGCGGATGTCAGTAAAACCGGGGTGCCATCAGCTTTAGTTGATAGGGCCACGCGTGAAATTGCCGGATGCCCGGTGCCCTTCTCGCTCACTGCCAGACTGGCATGGCGCGCGGCGCCAATAAGAGTACGCAATTCACTCAAAACCTGATCAGTAAGGGGTTGGAGCAACTGTTTGTTCATTGGTTGTGTTCCTTTAACGCAAAAATCTAGACAATTGGCTTAACCCTTGTTAGGCAAACTTCCAACTTCCCTGATTTGGTTATATGATGCCTGAACTCCTTTTTGAAATTTTTTGTGAAGAAATCCCCGCCCGATTGCAGCGCCGTGCTGCTGCCGACCTGAAAAAGCTGCTGGGTGAGGCTCTGCTCGACAACGGGTTGAGTTATGGCAGTATTGCAGCCTTTGCAACGCCTCGGCGTCTTTGTGTCACAGCGACAGACATTCCTGCGCGTTCCCCTGATACCAAAGAAACAAAAAAAGGCCCCCGTGTTGGGGTTCCTGAAAAAGCTCTTGCCGGTTTTTTGCGTGGCGCGGGCTTGAGCAGCGTTGAATAAGCTCAAATCCATAGCGATCCCAAAAAGGGCGAATATTACGTTGCCATCATAGAAAACAAAGGTGCGCCCGCCCAGAAAATTCTTGCTAAAATCCTGCCTGCAATCATTCAAAATTTTCCCTGGGGCAAGCCAATGAGTTGGGGAGAAGGAAAATTAAAATGGGTGCGCCCGATCAGATCTATTGTTGCCAGTTTTGGAGTGCCTAACGAAGATCCTGAAATAATAAACTTTGAAATTGGAGAGCTTAAGTCCGGCCAAACCAGTTTTGGACACCGATTTCTTGCGCCCGCCCCTTTTGTTGCCAAACGCTTTGATGACTATGTGCAGGCGCTGGAACAGGCCAGGGTTGTGCTCGATATTGATCGACGCATGGA